>JANNRU010000124.1:0-15464 GCA_031401755.1 Acidobacteriota bacterium
GGGCGACGACCGCCCCTAGGTCGCAAATCAGCGCTCGGAGGCCCCAATATCGGGTCGGATGGTGCCATTGCCGTCCCCGTCCTTCATCCGCTGTCCTCCTTCCAGATCCAGCAGCGTTCGACGGGGGGCGGTGGTGTGCCCGCCGTCGATCGACGGGTTCCGGTTGAAGACCAGACGCGGAACCAGCAATAGATCCGACGACGGCAGCGGCCCATTCCAGACCCCGATCGCCAAGACGTTGGTCCCGTCGACGAGCGCCGGGACGGCGGTAGTCGAGATGTCATGGGTCTCAAAGACCGGACTCGCGGCGTTGCTCGCCTCGTGCAGCCCCGAAAACGTGTCCCAGGCGATCGCTCCACCGGGCATCGACGCCGATCGAAACACTTCGGTTCCGTTGATCCAGGCCACGACACCGTCGTCGAAGTCGAGATCGAGCAGCAGCGTCTGGATTTCGCCTGCATCGCCGAGCACGAACGAGACTCGAGTGTAGATCGACGCCGACTGCGCCGGCACGGGTGTCGTGATCAGGCCGAAATTCCACGGCGGTGCTGCGGCCGTCTCGTAGCCGACGCCGTAGATCCCGGTCGTCCATCCGCTGTCCACGAAACTCGCCGCGGTCCAGGAGAGCCCGATACCGGGATCGCCGAGATTGGCCAGGTAGCGCATCGAACCGCCGAAGTCGGTCACTTTGCCAGTTGGGCTGAGGCGGTAGTCGTTCGACCCGCGCGCGACGTACAGCGGATCGGCGAGGATATTGTCCGCAGCGCCAAGCAACACGTTGACTTCGGCCGGTGTTGCCAGCGGGGAGCCGCCTTCGTCGAGATAAGCCACCGCGGAGCCGAACAGGTTGTTCCCGACCAGGATCGGATCGGCAACCAGATTCTGCCCCGTGTCGTCGTCGGATTCCGAGATCGCGGGCCCGCCGCAATAGGTCGCTTGATTGTCCCACAACTGGGGTACCGCGCGAACGCTGTGTAGCGCCGGTGCCGCCGTGATGTCGTTGCGGGTCGCCACGCAGGCGATTCCGCTCTGCCCGGCATCGGAAAACGTGTTACCGACGACGATCGGTATCGATTGCACCGTCACCGCGGAACCGGTCACCGCGAACTGTCCCGTGGCCTCGACCAGCAATGCACGATCACTCACACCGGAAACCAGGTTGGAGGCAAAAAACGAGGTCTGTGACGAAGCCAGGGGCAAGTCATCGGCCCGCGCTGCCAGAATGACGCCGTCCGGCCCGCCAAAAACGCGGTTGCGCAGGATCTCCAGCCCCACCTGCGCCGCTGCGGCGAGCGGTCGGGAGACCAGTTCCAGCGCGGGCACGTTGCCGCCCCGAAGCTGGTTGTCGACGATCCGCCCGTCGAGCAATCCGCCACGACAGACCGCGCGGACCGGATCGATGTCGCTCGAACCGATGCGCATCGTCGAGCCTCCCCCGTCGACGGTCAAGTCGAAGGCCCGGGAGGTGATTCGGGTCGTGGTGACATCGGTCAACTCGAAGTAATCGTCGAAGCCGGTGGCCTGGACCGCGGTGGTCACGCCGTCGAGCGTGAGACCGTCGAGCACGACGCTGGCGTGCTGCACGTTGATGAGGCTGCCGAAAACGACTCCCCCGCTCCACGTCGTCACGTTCGTCGAAGGCGAGCGTTGCCATGAATTACTCTCGGTACCCGCAAAACCTCCGAGAATTCGCGCCCCTTCTCGCGACGTGCCATTGATCGTGATCTGCGAGTTGGCGATGGTCCCGCTGACCCAAACCTCCAGTCCCCTTTCCGGTGAGCGCGGGTGGGTGAATGCGCGCGACAGCGAGGTGTAGGCACTGGCCCAACTCAGACCGGTTCCGCTCGAAGCAACTGCGTCGGGATCTACGTGAATCCGCGCGCCGCAACGAATCGTCGTCGAATCATCACGCCAGATTCCGCCACTGGCCTGTCCGAGCGCGCCGGAACGAATCGCCCCGAATGGACCGGCGCCGACGTCAAGGCCGGTCGCCAAGTAGTAGAACCCCTCGCCGTTCGGCGGGAGGTCGATGTCGACCGCCGCCGGGGCGGAAAGCTCGCTGGCCTCGCAGACGTGGTCGTAGGCGCGTAGCCCCGTCGGCGCGATCGTCCCGCGGTAGAGCGCGTGGGAGTCGGCGGCCGGCGCGGCGGTCCAATTCAGTGAGGTTTTCGACGCGAAGCGCAAGTTCGCCGCCGATAGGCCACCGCAAACCGCATCGTCTCCGTCGGTGTCCCCGTCGCAATCGTTGTCCGCGCCGTCGGCGCAGACTTCGCTGCCACCCGGCGACGCTTCTGGATTGGAATCGTCGCAGTCCGTGGTCAAGCAGTAGCCGTCGGAGTCCGCGTCGGTGCAATTAGTCGTGCAGTTCGGGTTGGCCTCGCTGCAATCGGTGGTCACGCAGTAGCCGTCGGAGTCCGCGTCGGTACAATTCGTCGTGCAGTGCGGGTTCGCTTCGCTGCAATCGGTGGTCACGCAGTAACCGTCGGCATCGGCATCGGCGCAGTTCGTGGTGCAGTTCTGGTTCGTGTCGTTGCAATCACCGGCGCAGAGGAACAACCCATCCGAGTCGGCGTCGACGCAACTGGTCGAGCAAGTCGCAATCGAGTCACTGCAGTCGTGCGTGACGCAATAGCCGTCGGAGTCGGCGTCCGTGCAATTGGTCGTACAGTTCGGATTGACGTCGTTGCAGTCTCCGGCGCAGACGGTCAAACCGTCGTCATCGACGTCGACGCAGCTCGTCGTGCACGAGGTGACGGCATCGTCGCAATCGGCGGTAACGCAAAAATTGTCGGCGTCGGCGTCGGTACAATCACTCGTGCAGTTGACGTTGGCTTCGTCGCAATCGAAGGTGACACAGAAACCGTCGGAATCCGCGTCGGTGCAGTTGGTCGTGCAATTGGGGTTCGCATCGTCGCAGTCGGTCTGGGGCCCGGAAGGACAGGACGGGGCACCGGGTGAGCCGAAGCCGTCCCCGTCGGCGTCGAGGCACTGCGGCACGCGGAAGTCGGCTTCGTCCCACCCGTTCGTCGGCGGTGTCAACCACCGGCTGGCGGGCAGGAATGGTGTCGAGGCCATCTCGTGACGCAATCGAAAACGCCAGTGATAACTGACCCCTTGAGCCAGTCCAGCGACCGGCTGACTGAAGTTCACCGCCGGCGCCCCGCTGTCGGTGATCGCGCCGGTCGCGACCGCCGAGCCGTCGAGCGGCTGGCCGAAAGGGCGCAGTTCCCACTGCGGACGCACGCGACCGCGGCCGAAAGGCGTTCGCAAGGTCGTGGCCAGTCGAACGCAGTCCAGACACTCGGTCAGCCCGAGCGGCGCCACGGCCGCGCTGTCGTCACCACGGCGCTGGCGTGGACGGGTCCCTGCGGAAATCCCGTCATCGCCGACCAGGTAGACGACGGCACCCCCCTCGTCGTTCTCGCCGTTCTCGATCAGCGCGCCGATCGCGACATCCGCGAAACCGTCGCCATTGACGTCACCGGCCGAGGCGAGGGCGCGGCCCCACCTCGCGTCCGTCGTGCTGCCTTCGCTCGTCCAGGTCGCCGTGGCGGCGACCCCGGTCGAGGATCCCAAGTGCACTGAGGCGCGCCCGCTGTCCGGCGCGTCTCCATCGCGCAGCGGTTCACCGACGACGATGTCGGAGAATCCGTCGCCGTTGATGTCGCCAGTCGTGGCCACAGCTGCGCCGAATTCCGCGCCCGTCTGGTTTCCGAGTAGGGAGATGTTGGCAACCAACGGCGTCACCGACGAGCCGCTTCGGCCGTGATAGACGAACGCGGCACCCGCGTTCAGCGCAGGTGAATCGAAGCGCGGTGCCCCGATGATGACGTCTGAGTTCCCGTCGCGGTCGACATCGCCGGCCGTCGCGACTGCCTGAGCGAATCGAGCGTTGGCCTGGTTGGATTCGAAACGAAACGACGGCGTGAGCGAATAGAGCGTCGAGGCGGCGCCGACGTAGAGAAACGCCGCGCCCTCGTCGGACTGCCCATTATCGAAACCGGGTGCGCCGACGATGACATCCGCCAGGCCGTCCCCGTTGAAATCCCCGGCTCGGGAGATCGAAGCACCGAGTTCCGCCCCGGCCTGGTTACTCTCCATCGTCCATTCCGGAGTGATCAGCGGAACCGTCCGGCTCCCGCGCCAGCCCAAGACTCGTCCTTCGTCGATCTCCGGCGCGTCGAAGAACGGAGCCGCGGCCACGAAATCGGCCAAGCCGTCGCCGTTACCGTCGCCGCCCGCGGCGACCGACCAACCCAATCGCGCCCCAGCCTGCTCGGATTCAACGACCCACGCCGGGAAGACCACGGCGCCGCCGCTCGCGCCGTAGTGGAGTTGGACCTTGCCCTCCTCGCTCTGGCCGTTGTCCCAGGAGGGCGTGCTGACCAGAATGTCCTCAAACCCGTCGCCATTGACATCGCCGGCTCGAGCGATCGAGTACCCGAGCTGCGCCCCCGCTTGATTCGAGTCGACCAGCCACGCCGGCGACAGAGTTACCCCGGTGCTCGAGCCGAGGTAGGCCAGCGCGATTCCCTCATCGACCTCGCCGAAATCGTAGAGCGGCGCGCCGACCAGGAGATCCGAGTAGCCGTCCCCGTTCACGTCGGCAAAGTCGACCGAGAAGCCGAGGTCGCCGCCGGCCTGGTTGCCCTCGACGATCGCGTTCGCCAGACGGGGCAGTCCGTCCGGTCGCCCGCGGTAGAGATAGGCGCGGCCCTCGTCCGGACCACCCCCGTCAGCGCTCGGTGCCCCCACGATCAGATCGGCGAACCCGTCCCCGTCGACGTCGCCGGCGGGGGCGACGGACCAGCCGAAGCTCGCGCCCGCTTGCTCCCCTTCCTGTGACCAGCTCACGACCGCCGCGGGTCCGGAGGGTGAACCGTGGTAGACGGTGGCTCGTCCCTCATCCGTCTGACCGTTGTCATGGAAGCGTGCGCCAACCACGATGTCGGCGAAGCCGTCGCTGTCCACATCGCCGACGGTCGACACCGCCCAGCCGAAGTTTGCGCTGGTCTGGTCGCCCTCGGCCTGCCAGATTGGTGAGGCGCCCAGACCACCCGCCCCACCCGCGAAGACGTACGCCGCGCCCTCGAAAAGCGACCCGTTCGAGTACTGGTAGGCGCCGACGATCACGTCGGAGTATCCATCGGCGTTGACGTCGCCCGCGGTGTGCACCGAGATGCCGAAACCGGCCGACTCCAGATTGCCTTCCCGGATCCAATTCGCCGCGGGCGGCAAGCCGCCGGCAGATCCATGGAACACCAGAGCAAGCCCCTCACCCGTCTGGCCGTTACTGAACAGATACGAGCCGACGATCACGTCGGAAAAACCGTCCCCGTTGACGTCGCCAGCGGTTCCGACCGAGTGGCCAAGAAACGCGTTTTCCTGAGCACCTTCATAGGTCCAATCGGCGTCCGGCGACGGCCCGGAATTCGAGCCCCTGTAGACGAAGGCGCGCCCCTGACTGGGAGTGCTCAACGTGCACCGACGGCAGCCCACGATCAGATCCGAAAACCCATCTCCGTCCACGTCGCCCGCGGTCGCGACAGAGTAGCCGAACTCGGCGCCGACGATCGGCCCGCCCTGCCCCCCCTCGTCGGTCCAGGCCGGCGTCAAGCCCAGCCCGGATGCGGAACCGAGAAACGCGTAGGCGCGGCCTTCCCGGTTGAACAGACCCGAGAACTGGGGCGCGCCGACGACGACGTCGCCGTAACCGTCGCCGTCGAGGTCGCCGGCGGTCGCCACGACATGCCCAAATTCCGCCTCGAGCTCGTCACTCTCGAAGCTCCAGTCCGGCAGGACCGGCGGTCCCCCAGGGCCACCGAGATAGGCAAACGCGACACCTTCGTTGAATTGACCGTTATCGAACAACGGCGCACCGACGATCAGGTCCGAGTACCCGTCCCCGTTGACGTCACCGGCAGTGGCGACGGACTGACCGAAGAGCGATTCGGCTTGTAACGCCGTCGTGTTCCAGGCCGGCGTGGTCAACAAGGGATCGATGCCCAGCGGATACGTGGCGTCGGAGTCATCGATCACAAAGGCGACGAAACGCTCATCCGCCTCGGACGATGCGCTGAACATCGCGGGAAGGCTGCGGCCGGTCGCGTCCGTGACGACCAGCGTGTCGTAGCGCAGACGTGCGACGCCGCGGTGATCGACGAAACTGATTCCCAGACCATCGGGGTCCAACAGCGGCGAAAGGTCCCCGCCCAACGCGTAGCGGATCTCGAGTGGCCCGTGATCCTCGGCCGGATCACCGGCGATGGTCAGACCGTGCTCGAGCCCCTTTGGCGAGTTCTCGAACCACTCGAAGATCGAACCCGCGTCGATCTCGACGCGCTGCGCATCGACGCCCAACGTCGACGGCTCGGCGGCGACAAGCTCCCCGGCGCGAACCTGCCCGATGCGCGAGAGGCTGAACTCCCAGTGCGCGTCGACACGGCCGCGCGGAACGACCGTGATGCCGCCACTGTCGAACCAGGTGCGGATCTCGTGCGTCCGATTCGGCGCCTGCCAACCCGCCGATCCGTCTCCACGCGATTGCCATGTGACGTGATATTCCGACTCCAAAATCGCCCTGCTGGCGGCCGGCCACCAATCGGCGAGTCGCTCTTCGCCCGTCCGTCCCGCCGCCTCCTTCGGTGGCGGAACCGCGGCGAGCGCTGCCCCCAGTGCACAACTCGCGACACCGAGAACCGCGCAAATTCTCAAGACACTGCGATCGCGCAGAATCCTGCTAGCCGATGACGGGGCAATCAACGGGGCCTCCTAGGTGGGGCGTCGACACCCCTCCAACCTGCCGACTCATTAGATCTTGGTTTCGAGTCGTAACCCGGAATATACGGTGAACGAGGGGTCCTTTAAACTACGAAAACCGATATCCCCTGCGGGATCCCCGTCCGCAAGCGTGCAAAACAGGGGACCGCAGTCGCACCAAAGCCGCAGTTGGGCCTGGCGTCGCGGGTCAGCGCTCGGACTTCAACGCGTCGATCAGGTTGGCCGAGAAGGCCGACCGAAGTGCGGCGAGCGTTGCCAGACATCCGGCGAGGCCGACGGCGCCTAGAGTGCCTGCGAGTCCAACCCAATCCGCTTCGATCGTGGCCAGCCGCGGCGCAACCGCAGCGATCGCCGACGCCGCGCCCAGACCGATCCCCAGGATCAGGATCGCCGCGTTTTCGAGCAGCACCAGGCTCGTCACCCGCCAACGCGGGAAACCGAAGGCCCGTAGCGCCGCCAACTCCGTTCGGCGCTCGAGCACGTTTCGCAAGACGATGACGCCGAGTCCGATCACGCCAAGCATCAGCCCCAGACCTCCCAGAAGCGCGAAGGTCCGCAGATAGGTCTCTTCGACCTGGCGCCACTCGCGCAAGCGGTCCGCGACTCGTGTCGCGTCGAAGCCCCACGCGCTCAGTCGTGATTCGAGAAGATCCGCGATTCGACCGACGTCGGCGGCGGGCGTTTCGATGAGGAAGACTCGTACCCCTTGCTGGCCGGGGAATCTCTCGAGGAGGACCCGTTCGGGCAACAGCAGCTCGCTCTGGAAGACGCTACCCGCGAACAACGCCACGAGCCGGATCTGGAGCGGCTCGCCGAACTCGTCGTCGATCTCGAATACCTCGCCGAGGGATCGGTGCAGGATCCACTGCGCCGAGTTCGCGTCCGCCATCGCGGGCACGATTCCGTCGACCGGCGGCGCGAGGAACCACGCCCACGGATTGGCGGGCTCGTCGGGCGGCTCCAGGAACGACGCGAAGCGAAATCCTCCACGACGGGCAAGGGCCGCGGAGACGCCGAGCAGCTTTGGCGCTTCCGGCCGGTAGAGATTCTGGCAACTCGTGTCTTCGCCCGGCCTGGATCGAAGGGACAGCAAGGTCGCCTGATCGAGCGCATGCGATTCTTCGGGGGTGAATCCGAGCGCGGCTCGGCCGGCGTCCTCGGACAGGTCGCGGGGCACTCCGACGGCCGTCTGGGCCACCAGGGAAAAGCCGCCGCTCCCCGAGTTTCGACCGGTCAGATCCTCTGTGCCGGCACCGCGGCTGGCGGCCACCGCCACGATGACGAACGTCGCAGATGCGACGAGCGAGACGGCGAGCATGCTGCGGCCCGGGTTCCACGCGCAGTTCCGCAGCGCCATCCGGACCAGGCCGCTCGGACCGGGTCGGAAAGGGCTGAAAACCGCGCGGCGTAGCCGGGCCGCGAATGCGGCGAGTCCGGCAACGAGCAGGAACGCTCCGCCGCCCAACGCCACCGCTGGCGAAAGTTCGCGCACCTTTAGCAGCCCGGTCCCGAGAAGCCCGAACGCGATGACCATGGCGCCCGCGGCAAGCAATCGCCAGCGCCCCGCGCCTGTGGACGCGCGAATTGCGGCGGGCGCCTCGGCGAGCAGTTCGATCGGGGGACGCCGCACCAATCGGCGAACCGTGACTAGGATCGCAAGAGCGACGACGAGCACGGCGACCACGGATCCAAGGGCGAGGGTTTGGGGAAGCACGTGCAGCTCGAGATGGGAGGAGTTCACCGCGGGGCGCCAGCGGGTGGTCAACGCCGAAATCAACAACTGCCCCCAAGCGACCGCGCCGACGAGGCCGACGCACGCTCCCGCCGTGGCCACCGCGACTCCTTCTCCTAGAAGTCGCCAGCGTACGCGTCGCACCGGCCACCCGATCGCGAGCAACAGGCCGATCTCGCGTGATCGCCGTTCGATTCCCAGTCGGAACAGGAGTGCGGACAACAAAACCGCCGAAACGATCAAGAAAAAACTGAAACCCAGAAACAGGCCGGTGAAATCGGTCGAGCCGACCGCCGCGGCGAGTCCGCGCGCACGCACCGGCTCGAATCTCAACCCGACGTCCGCGGCCTGCAGCCGCGACGCGATCGCTCGCCGCATCGCGGATTCGACCTCGTCCAGTGGGCGCTCATCACGCGACGCGACTCGAATCGCGGTCAAGTCGCCATGACTCGATCCCCACAGCTTGCGCCCGGTCTCCAAACGAACGAAGGCCTGGGGTGCGGGTCCCAATCGGTCCCAGTGATCCTCATCTCGCGGTCGAATTCGACCGAGATCCACCGGGAACGGTGGTTTCCAACCGGCAAGGTCGTCGGCATCCCGAATTCCGGGGTAGTCCGGTGCCAGCGTCGCATCGGCTGCCAGTCCCGATTCGGACACGATGTCGGCGACGACGAAGGAACGGCTCTCTTCGATCAATTCACCGAACTCGTCGAATCGCCAATAATCGAAACTGACCTCATCCCCGCGACCGACCCCGAGGTCGTGCGCCGCCCATTCGCCGAGCAGGGCCTCATGCGCACGAATCGGGGCCGGCGTCCCGCCGGCGCGGGTCACCAGGCGAGCCCCCCGCAGATCCCCGTCGGAGTCTTGCGCCAGCACCATCGCGTACGGGACGAGCTTGTCACCTGCGCGGATCGCGTTGGCCACGTAGAGTTGGGTGCGAATGATCGACAGTCCGCACTCTTGGGCGGCGTCGGACACGGCCCGCTCGATGCGCGGCGAGATCACCAGCGAGCGGCTGGCGAACTGCAGATAGCCTGGACCGCGCCCGACGACGAGTCCGAGATCCTCGATCGATACCCGCCCGACGAGCTCGCCCTGCAGGTCCGCTGTCAGCGTCTGACGTCGGGCGACGACCAAATTGACCTGTCCCTCGCGATCGAGCGCGCGAGCAAGGCGGGGCAGCGCGACGAACAGGTTCGAGCGCTCGCGCTGTCCAGCCTCCAGGGCGAAGCCGCCGACACCTCGATCGTCGACGATCGCGGCGACCGTGACCCGCAGCGCGGTCAGCACCTCGTCGGGATCACGCTCGCCGAGCAGGGTTTCGCGTGGGACGTCGCTTGCGCGTTCGAAGGACAGCAACAGTTCATCGCCGGGCCGTAGCCCCATCTCTCGCGCCAGCGGTTCGCTGATCACGGCGGGCGCGAACAGCGTTCCTCGAACCGGCGAGAGATCGACGGCGGCGCCGTCGCTGAAGAAACCTAGAAATCGCTGATCGACGCCGAGGATCCCGACTCGGGAGGCTCGTCGCCCCGTGGACGGTGAGATCGCCGATCCGCGCACCACGATCGCCGGTGCAGACTGGGCCACTAACGGCGAGGTACCGATCTCGGCGACCAGCGCCTCGCGCACGAAGCGTCCCGCGACCAGCGCATCGTCGATCGCGCCGAGGCGCGAACGGACCAGACTCGCTAAGCTGCCACGCACGGAGTCTCCGACGATCAGCGCGCCGACGAGAACGGCCGTCGTGGTCGCCGCCCCGATGAGGACCGCGATATTCACACGACGATAGTGGATCAGGCTACGGAGCACCGGCCGTCCTGCAATTCGCAGCGTCGCCCCATCCGTTCGGCGAGCCATGGAGCATGCGTAACCACGATCAGTACGCTGCGCGCTTCACGGTGCAACCCGAGCAGTAGGTCACCCACCGCGTCCGCCGAGCGTCGATCGAGACTTCCCGTCGGCTCGTCGCAAAGGACCAGCGGCGGCTGGAGAACCAGGGCCCGGGCGACGGCGGCACGTTGACGCTCGCCACCAGAAAGCTGGGCGGGACGGTGCGCGACGCGATGCGACAAACCGACGCGATCGAGCAGTTGCCGCGCGCGCTCCTCGACCGCGCGGGCGGACTCGATTGGAAACGCAAACGTCGGGAGCAGCACGTTTTCCAAGACCGAATACTGCGGCAAGAGCAACGCGTCCTGGAAGACGAAGCCGATCGTCCGATTGCGGAAGCGTGCCTGCTCCGGCTCGGGCAGCGCATGGGCCAACTTGCCGGCGATCTCGACGCGGCCGGCCGACGGGTGATCGAGGATGCCGATGAGATGCAAGAGCGTGCTCTTCCCGGAACCGGAGGGTCCGGTTATCGCCATCGATTCCCCCGCGCCGAGATCGAAATCGATACCGCAGAGCACATCGATCTTTTCGTTCCCAAATTCGTAGCTCTTGCGCAGACCTACGGCGCGGACGACCGGCGCTGGCTGCTCGCTGATCACGGCACCTCCGAATCCGGCGTCGGTTCGAACTGGTCGGCGATCTGGGACGGAATCGGGATCGGCTCGGGCCGACGCGGTGGGTCGAGCACGCAACAGACCGAAGTCACTCGGCCCCGCGCCAACAGCTCCTCGTCGCGGTAGAATCGGATATCCCAGGTCATCGACGTGCGGCCCTTGCGCTGGAGCGTGACCTTGATCTGGAGCGTATCTCCGAAACGGGCGGGGCTCAGGTATTCACAGGCGGCCGACACCCGCGGCCAGCCGATACGTCGCCGACCTTCGTCGATCGCAACGCTCGTCCCAAGCGCCTCGAACCACAGGTGCTCCGCGGTCTCCATGAAAACGAAGAAGCGCGAGAAATGGACGATCCCTCCCATGTCCGTGTCGACGAACTCGATTCGACGCCGCGTCACGAACTCTCGCATCATCTCCTCCCGAGCTCGACGTAGAGCTCCGCCATGCGCTCGGCCATTCGGCGGTCGGTACGCGTCCGCAGCACGACCTCGCGGCCGGCCGCGCCAAGTTCGACTGCGCGCTCCGGATCGTCCCTGAGCTCCCGCAGCCCGGCCGCCAGCGCGGGCGCCGAGTCCGGTTCGACGAGCAATCCGCCGCCGGTCTGCTCGATCAACTCGGAAAGCGCGCCGGGACGCGGCACGACGACGGGGACACCGACGGCGAGCGCTTCCAACACGTAGATCCCTTTCGGTTCGTCGAACCGCACCGGAACGCTGAGAACATGAATCGAGCGCAGGAACTCCTGCTTGCTCCGCTGATCGACCTCTCCGATCCAGTCCACGGCCAAGTCAAGACCGCGCTCGTGCACTCGAGCGCGGAGCGAATCGACCCAGGATTGCTCGCCGGTCCCGGACCATCCGGCGATCCTCAGCCGAATCGCGCCTGGCGGGGACTCGGCCGCGAGCTCGCCGAACGCCTCGATCAACAAGTCGAGCCCCTTCTCCGGGGCCATCCGCGCGAGATAGCCGACGATGTACGGCGTTCGGGGCGGCGCGACTCGAGGCCGGTCCAACCCTTCGACGCGCACGCCGAGTGGCCGGACGTGGATCGGCCGGTCGGCGCCCAGGCCCAGCAGCCTGCGCATCCTGTCGGCGTAGAACCTGCTGTGGGCGACGAATGCGTCGACGTCGGTCGCTTTCTCGCGCAGCGCTTCGAGGACCCGGCCGCGCCAGGGCTCGTGCAACCGGTCGATGAACAGATCCTCGCCTTGAACCGAGCAGACGATCGGAACGCCGAGCGATCGCCGCAGCGGTCCGGCCAGCCCCAGGAGCATCGAGTTCGTCAGATGCACGAGATCCGGACGAATCTCGCGTCGCAGCCACTCCACCAGATTGCGCAATTCGCGTCGCTGCCGTCCGTTTTCTCCCCCCAACATCGACAAGGTCAGCGCTCCAAGCTCCCGAGCATCGATCGTGGAGGAGCGTCGCGAGATCCAGTCGAACAGCCATGGACTGTCGAGCCAGCGCATCAAGTACTCCGGGATCCAGCGCGCGGCGGGAAGGCTCTGCGCCAGGTAGACCCGAATCGCGCCGTAGAAGACTCGATCGACGCTGACGTCGACGCCTTCGACGCGCACCGGCGTGTAGGTCGGGACGAGTGAGACATCGTGACCGATTTCGATCAACGCCCGGGCTAGGGCGTTGTCATTCAAGCAACTCCCGCAATACATCCCACCGGCTCCCGCGGTGACGTAGGCGAGCTTCATGCGATCGGCGAGTCGGCTGGCGGTTTCCGGCACCCGTTCAGAACCGATAATCGAAACCGAACCAAGCCGCGAGCGGCCGTGACGGCGTCACCGAAGTCGCCAGGAATCCTCGCGACTCGTAGTCCGCATCGGTCAGATTACGCACGTTCAACTGGATCCGACATGCGCCCCAATCGTAGGAGAGTGCACCGTCGATCACGAGCGCGCCGTCGATCTCCACCTGATTGTCCTCAGCGATGAACTGCCCCGAGAAAACACGTGCCCCGCCGGACAGGGCAAACCCGCTCTCGAAACGGTGGTTGACCCACAATTGCGCCAAATGCTCCGGCGCAAACGCCGGCCGGTTTCCCGTGCGGTCTCGGACCGCGAAGTCCGTCGGACCCGGGCCGACGCGTTCGAGTTGATTGAACTCGGTGAATTCGGCATCGTTGTAGGCATAGGAAAAGAGCAGTCGCAGCCGGGGCACCGGCTGAACGGCCAACTCCAGCTCAACTCCGCGCGAGCGCTGGTCCCCGGCCTGCTGCGTGAATCCGTTGTCACCGGTGATCGCCAGATTCGACCTGTCGGCGTCGTAGATCGCAACGGTGGCACGTAGACGGTCATCGGGCGCGGAGTAGCGAATTCCGGCCTCGGACTGCGTCGCGCGCTCGGGTTCGAGTTCCGCCGCGCCGACAACGCGGGCGCCGATCGGCGCGTGGGCTCGGCTGGCGCTCGCGTAGACGGTCCAATTTTCCAGGGTCTCGACGACCAATCCCAGCATCGGGCTGAACTCGCTGTCGTCTCGGTCGACGCTGGAATTTGCCCTTCCGGGCTCCTGCTGGTTGTCGGAGAACGAGAGGTCGGTACTGATCTCGTCGAAGCGCAGACCGGCGACGAGCGTCGCCCGATCGGCGACTTGGATCTCGTCGATCACGTAGGGTGCGAGGATCGTGGCCCGTGAATCACCGCTGACGAACGGAAATGCGAACGACGCGGCAAAGGTCTCGACTGGATCGAACAGGTCGATCGACGGCATGGTCGGGATCATCGACCCCGGCGGAAAGAAGCCGTCCGGCGGGAGGATCCCGAGGTCGAATTCGTCCGTTTGTCGGGCGACCTCGACTCCGGCGAGAAGGCGATGTCCGACCGATCCGGTACGCACGCTGAAAATTCCTTCGACTTGCAACCCGCTGAAGCGTTGCCGGTCGTCCAGCGTGGTGAACGTGCGGCTCACCGTCGATCCAAGTATGCCGTTGTAGAGCGTCCCGTCGGTCAGCCAATCCAGTTCGCGGTGATACGCCTTGATGCGTAGAGTCGGACCGGCGTCGAAGCGACGCTCGTAATCCGTTTGCAAGCGCAGGATCTCTTGATCGGAGAAATCGAGCGGCGTCTGGTAGTTCCGCTCGCGCGGCACCCGGGGAAGGTCGCCGGTCGAGAGCAGCGGCAAGCCGACGTCGGGGCGGAATTCGGCGTCCACGTACTCGGCGTTGACCTGCAGCGACTGATCCGGGGTCGGACGCCAGGCGAACGCCGGGTTGACCGCAACCTGTCTCGAGTCGGAGCGGTCACGCCAACCGTCGGACTCGCCATACAGCCCGTTGACCCGAAACGCCTTGCGTCCGGCGACATCGGACAGGTTCCAGTCGATCGTCGAGTCCGCGGTGCCGAAACTCCCGGTCGAGGCCGTAAATCGCCCCGCGTTCACCGGCAATGCCTGCTTCCGCACGACGTTGACCGCGCCCCCGAGCGGATCCTTGCCATAGAGAAAACCGGCGGGACCCTTGAAGACTTCGATGGCTTCGACGTTGTAGGTCGGCATGACAGTGGACTCCGGCTCCGCGGCTCCATCCGTCATCACCAGACCACTCGATTGCACGTCGAACCCGCGAATGATGAAGTAGTCGAAAACGTTCAGCCCGTCGACGACGTGGACGCCGCCGACGTTACGCAGCCCGTCCGAGAGCGTGCGCGCACGCTGCGCAGACAACAAGGGCTCGGCGACGACCCCGACGTGTGCGGGTGTCTTTCCGATCGGGCTGGGCATCTTCGTGGCGATTGAATTCGAAGCCGGAACCGCGCTTCCGTCGACCGTGACATACTCGGCGAGGCTGCCGACGATCGGCGGAGAGTCCTCGACCGCGTCGGTTGGGGATGCGGTTTCGTCGGGTTGCGCAGCGGTGAGTCGACCCGGGGCGGACAGGGTCAGAGCGAGCAGGAGCGCGTGCGCGATTCGACCCAAGGCGTCCGTTGATCTCATCGACCTTTACTCTCTGCCTTGCGGGTTGCAGTGGCGAGGGAAACCTCGAGCGCGACGACCTCGCTCTCGTCACGGAGATAGAGGCGTCCGTCGGCCAGAGACGGCGCGGACCACGTCTTGGTCTTGAACAGCGGAATACGGCCGGATTCCCGATACGCTTTTGGATCGGCTGGAACGAGAACGAGTTGGCCTTGGTCGCCGAGCACGAACAGCAATCCGTCCGCGGCGATCAACGAGCCGTGGCCGAGGGCGCGTTCGCGCCAGAGCATCCGTCCGGTCGCGGAATCCAACGCCTTGAGCGTGCGGTCGTCGAATCCATAGAGCGTGCCTGCATGGTACACCGAGCTACTGAATTGATTCTTCATCTCCCGGTTGCGCCAGACCTCCTGTGCCCGAACGGTTCCGTCCTTGCTCTCCAAGCGGTACAACGCTCCTCCGACGTCATAACCAGAAGAGACGAATATGGAATCTGGTGACACGAAGATCGGCATCGCGGCGTTGACG
>JANNRU010000125.1:0-14427 GCA_031401755.1 Acidobacteriota bacterium
CCATCCGTGTCGCCCTCCTTCGTCGTCCTGGCAGTGACCTTCCGGGTTGCGTGCTGGCACGGTCAGGAGGCGAGGTCGTCCATCCTGGATCGTCCTGGCGCTTCTTCGTCAGTCCCAGAGTGCCCTGCATCGTCCAGCGCGCTCCTTCCGCTTGGCCCTCCCGGAGAGCTTTGCGCCGTCGCCGAGTGCCGTCGATCATCCCGAAGTGCCGCAGACGGCCTGAACGCCTCGGATCGTCCAGGAGCGCCCTCCCGGATCCTCTCCGCCTGGATCGCCCATCAGTTCGATCTCGTCGTCTCTACGGAGATCCTCGAGGAGTATCGCGAGGTAGCGCGCCGGATCGGTGCGAGGTTCCCCGGCGTAGAACTGGGCCCCGTTCTTGATCGCATCGCGCTGCACGCGCTTCTCGTTGTGCCTGCGCAGCTCCCTGACGATGCCTGCGCGGATCCGGACGATGTGAAGTTCCTAGAAGCTGCGCTGGGGTCTGGGGCGGACTGTGTGGCCAGCGGTGATCGGGCGCTGCTCCGGACCTCGGGTTACGAAGGAATCGAGGTCGTGACACCGAGGGAATTCGTCCAGCCTCGCTTTCCCCGTTAGAAAGTCCAGGGGCCGCTTGCGCCCGTGGGATAATGCGCTTCTCTGGCTGGTGCCGGGCTATCGCAGGACAGGAACGTCCCATGCTGTTGACGATTACGACAACCCATCGGCCAGCGACCGACCTGGGCTACCTCCTCCACAAGAGCCCGAATCGGGTCCATACGTTCGAAATGCCGTTCGGGCCGGCGCACGTGTTCTATCCCGAGGCGATGGCGGACCGGTGCACGGCCGCCCTACTTCTAGAGGTTGACCCCGTCGGTCTGGTCCGCGATCGGAAAGGGCCGGCTGGGGCACAACGCGCCTTGGAACAGTACGTGAACGATCGCCCCTACGTAGCATCTTCGTTCCTCAGCGTGGTGCTGTCGCGTGTGCTCGGGTTCGAATCAACAACGTATTCTCGGTCCGCGTCCATCAAGGAGGAGGCGAGGTCGATCGGGCTTTCTCCTGATCCGGAGTTCACGAGTCGACCGAAGTTCTAGTGTCATTCCTTGCGGTCATCCGCAGGGAAAAGCAAATTTCTGTGGACGTCAGCTGTGACGATCGCACCTGCTTCGCCCCCACGCGCCCCTGGCATCGCGCCGAAAACGCCTCACGCCTCGCCCAACGTCGTCGCGACGTCGGGGATGTCCTCCGGCGCAAGCCACCGCACTTTGCCGTCTCGCCATTCCGGGACGGGGTTCCCGGCCCGCTTGTGGTCTCGCAGCGCATCGCTTACGGCTCGGGCCAGCGCTTCTTCGACGAGCTTCACGTCCTGCACACGCTCATCCGCAGAGTCGACTCTCTCAGGCTTGCTCACGATAGACCTCCACGATCCTCCGCCAGAGCGATGAGTTGGCGACTTGCTCGGCGCCGTGTCCGCTTCCCGTCGCGACCAGGCGCGGCCGACCCGCACGGGAGTTGTCGAACATCTGCCAGGAGTCCACGACGGGTAGGTAAAGGCCGAACAGGTTGCGCAGTCCCCTCTCATATCGACGCCGCACGGTCGCTTCGGGGACAGTGTGACCGCCGCGCCGTACGCGGGCGGCCACACGATTCACTGCGAGATCCGCACTCTCGAGCCACAGGAACAGTACATGCGCATGGTACCCGCGCCGTTTCAAGCGGGCGGGCCACGATCGTCGGGTCCATCGATTCGCCCAGTGCCCACCGAGGCGGGTGCGCCAAGCTGTCGGCGATCGTCGTTCTCGCGACACGATGACCGAAGTTGTCGAGCGCGTATTCGATCCGAGAGTAGCCCAACGCGGATTCTTGCGGGCGATGCGGAGGACGAGTCGCTCGATCTCCTTCATAACTCCCAGACGGCCTGGTCTGCGCCGGGTCTTGCTCTGATCCCGCTTGGCGGCAACGAGTTTGCGATGCCAGGGACGCGAGCCCAGCCAGGGACTGCCTCGACTCGAGGGCGTGGACCCGGCTATGATTCGAGCCTACTTTGCAATTTAAGCCTGCGGGGAAATTCGTTGAGATCACAGTCTCGGTCTGTAAGACCAGACTTCGAGCGTGATCGCCCCACGAACACCGAGGACACCGAAGCATTGCGTCGATCCAAGACCGGCCGCCCGCTCGGCCTTCGTGACGCGGAACGAACATGAGCACGGCCATCGATCCCGTCTGTGGCATGTCGGTGAGGCCGGGGCAAGCCGCGGGGGGATCGGCGACCCACCACGGATCGACCTATCACTTCTGCTGCTCTCATTGTCGCGAAGCTTTCGAGGCCAAGCCCATCAGTTTTCTTGAAGGCCGCGCGCGGAAGGCGTCGGTCCCGCGGCCGTCGGCGGAGTACGATCGTCCCGTCGAATACACCTGCCCGATGCACCCTGAGATCGTGCGGATCGGGTCCGCGTCGTGCCCGATCTGCGGCATGGATCTCGAGCCGACGACAGTGACGGCCGAGGAGGGTCCGAGCCCCGAGCTTCAGTCGATGACCCAGAGATTCTGGGTCAGCCTCGCGCTGACGATTCCCGTGTTCGTGGTGGGGATGTCTGAAATGATTCCGGGGCAGCCGATCCAATCGTTCGCGCCGGAGTGGGCGCTCAATTGGTTCCAGTTCTTAATCGCGACGCCGGTCGTCCTCTGGGGCGGGTGGCCGTTCTTCGTGCGCGGATGGGCCTCGCTCGTCAACCGCAGCCTGAACATGTTCACGCTGATCGCCATCGGAACAGGCGCGGCATTCGCGTTCAGCGCGTTCGCTCTGTTCTTCCCAGGTCTCATCCCACGTGGTTTCGCCAGTCACGACGCACGAATCCCGATCTATTTCGAGCCGGCGGCGGTGATCACGACGCTCGTGCTCATGGGACAGGTCCTGGAGCTCCGGGCCCGCCAGGCGACGACCGGAGCGATCAAGGCGTTGCTTGGCCTGGCGCCCAAGACCGCATGCCGCGTCGCGATCGACGGCCAGGAAGAGGAGGTGCCGCTCGCCGAAATCCAAGTCGGCGACCTGATCCGCGTCCGGCCGGGCGAGAAGGTGCCCGTGGATGCCGTGGTCATTTCCGGTCGCAGTGCCGTCGATGAATCGATGGTGACCGGGGAGCCGATACCCGTCGAGAAATCGGAATCGGACCCCCTGATCGGGGCCACGTTGAATCAGACCGGATCACTTGTCGCTCGGGCCGTACGCGTGGGGCGGGATACCCTCCTCGCGCAGATCGTTCAGCGGGTCAGCGAAGCGCAGCGAAGCCGGGCGCCGATCCAGCGCCTGGCGGACCGGATGTCGGCCTGGTTCGTTCCGATCGTGATCGCAGTCGCGCTCGTGACCGCGCTCGCCTGGGGTTTGGCCGGACCCGAGCCTCGGCTGGCCAACGCCCTGGTCAACGCGGTCGCGGTGTTGATCATCGCGTGTCCGTGCGCGCTGGGGCTGGCCACGCCGATGTCGATCATGGTCGGCACGGGGCGGGGAGCGCAGGCCGGGGTGCTGGTGCGAGACGCCGAGGCGTTGGAGCTATTGGAGCGCGCCGACGTCCTGGTCCTCGACAAGACCGGCACGCTGACCGAGGGCCGGCCACGATCAGCGCTCGGTGTTGGAGCGGGCCGCAGCCGTCGAAAATTTGAGCGAGCACCCGTTGGCCGTGGCGATCGTCACCGGCGCCAAAGCGCGCGGAGTCCCGATTCGCGCGGCCAGCGGTTTTTCGTCCCTGACCGGACTCGGGATCGCGGCGGAGCTGGACGGAGTCCGGGTCGTACTCGGCGATGAGCGGCTGATGCGCGAAGAACGCGTGTCCGTCGATGCCTTCGCCGGCGAGGCCGACGCGCTCAGGCGAGAGGGCCAAACGGTCATCTTCGTCGCGGCCGGCGGAAACTTGCTAGGGCTATTGTCGGTCGAGGATCCGCTGAAGGCGTCCACAGCCCAGGCACTGAAGGAGCTGACCGGCGACGGGCTGCGAATCGTGATGCTGACCGGGGATCAGGTGACGACGGCGAGCGCCGTCGCGCGGCGGCTGGGCATCACGGAGTTCGAGGCTGGCGTCCTACCCGATCGCAAGAGCGACTTCGTGAAGCGCCTCCAAGCCGAAGGCCACGTCGTCGCGATGGCGGGGGACGGGATCAACGACGCACCGGCCTTGGCGCAGGCCCAGATCGGCATCGCCATGGGCACGGGCACCGACATCGCGATCGAGAGTGCCTCGATCACCCTGGTCAAAGGCGACCTCCGCGGGATCGGCAGGGCTCGCCGGTTGAGCCGGGCGACGCTGCGAAACATCCGTCAGAATTTGTTCTTCGCCTTTGGCTACAACGTTATCGGTGTCCCGATCGCCGCCGGCGTGCTCTACCCGGTGTTCGGGCTGCTCCTGAGCCCGATGATCGCCAGCGCCGCGATGGGCTTGTCGTCCGTTTCAGTCATCGCCAACGCGCTCCGCCTGCGCCGGGCAACGATCTAGGGCGAATCGACCCGCATGGAGCGCGGCCGATTCGCGGGAGGACTTGAATGCGACGGTTCGCTGCTCTCGTAATGCTCTGGGTCATTCAGGTGCCGGCCTTTGGCCAGTCGCTGGCCCTGACCTTTGACGATGGTCCCAAGTTGGGCGCGACACCCCTGCTGACACCGGCAGAGCGCAACGAAGCACTACTGAAACATCTGGCAGAAGCCAAGGTCCGGGCGACGATTTTCGTGACGCTCGCCAACGGAGCGGACCGGCCGGAAGGGATGGCACTGTTGAAGGCCTGGGGCGATGCCGGTCACACCATCGGCAACCACACCGTCACCCACCCGGACCTGAACTCCGCCGCGGTGAGTCTCGCCCAATACCAGCAGGAGGTTCTGGCCTGCCACGAGGCGATCCACGAGTTACCCGGTTACCGGGGTTGGTTCCGCTTCACGTTCCTGCGCGAGGGCAATACGCCGGAAAAGCGTGACGGGATGCGGGCCTTTCTCGAGTCCAAGGGTTGGCGCAACGCCTACGTCAGCCTGGACACCAGCGATTGGCGGCTGGATCAGAAACTCGTCGAGGTACTGACCAAAAACCCGACCGCGGATCTCGGGCCAATCCGGGAGGCCTACGTGGCGCATGTCAAGCAACGCGCCGCAGCCTACCGCGAACTGTCTCGCCGGCTATTGGACCGCGACATTCCGCAGGTCCTGCTGATGCACCACAACCTGCTCAACGCCCTCTTCCTGCCCGATGTGCTGAGGATGTTGAAGGCGGAAGGGTGGACTGTCATCGAGACCGCAGCGGCCTACCAAGACGAGGTGTATCGCCTTCAGCCCGATCGGGCGGCGCCGGGGCAGAGCCTCCTTCTGTCGCTGGCGCGCAGCAAGGGATGGAAGTTGAGCCCGGAGTTCGAGCGCCTCATGGACGACGCTGACTTCGAGATCCTGGCCCTGCAGAGACTGGGATACTGAACGGCCGTTGCGCTCCGGCCGGGCACACCACCGACCTGGGGCCTACACGAACCACCGGAGTGTGGGACGAACGGGCGACGAGGATCCAGTGCGCTGACGTCACGGCGCTTGCACCGGCGTCGCGCCGAGGGCGAAGCGTGCGGGCCAGGCCCTCCCGTTCTTGTTGCTGAACGACGCGACTGCAACGCGAACTCGCGGGCGTTGGGGCGATCGCGGGGGCCTTCGAACTAGACTATCCGCATGACCATGAGCGGAAAGGCAGAGTTCAAACTCGCCTTCAGGATCGAAGGGATGGACTGTGCGGAGGAAGTCGCGCTCCTCAAGCGCGAAGTCGGTCCCATGGTCGGCGGCGACGAGCATTTGTCGTTCGATCTGCTTGCGGGGCGAATGACGGTACGGTTGGCCGCCGGGCCACTGGCCTCGGGCTCGATCGAAGGTGCCGTTGCCCGGGCCGGGCTGATCGCGACGCCCTGGACCGACGAGCCGATATCGCCCGAGGCGGCGGTCCATCGGCTCAGGCGCGGTCGGCTATTCGCAACGACCGCCAGTGGTCTGGCCACTGCGATCGGACTGACGAGTCATGCGATTCTCGGCGGAGGCCTCAACGCCGCGGTCGGTGTCGGGACGCCAGCGGTCGCCGTCGCTTTCTATTGCGTGGCCATCGGCTGTGGGCTGTGGTTCGTCGCACCCAAGGCTTGGCTGGCGCTGCGGCGCGGGCGATCCGACATGAACCTGCTGATGACGGTGGCCGTTCTGGGCGCTGTTTGCATCGGCGAATGGTTCGAGTCGGCGACCGTTTCGTTTTTGTTCGCGCTGTCACTGGCCTTGGAGTCCTGGAGCCTCGGGCGTGCGCGGCGCGCCGTAGCCGCGTTGCTGGATCTTGCGCCGCCCAGGGCGCGGGTGTTGAGCGTCGACGGTCGAGAAGAGGACCGGCTCATCGAAGCGATCGAAGTCGGATCCACGATCGTCGTGCGTCCCGGGGAGCGAATTCCGCTGGACGGAAGGATCATCGGGGGCACGACGGCTGTGGACGAAGCCCCGATCACGGGAGAGAGCATTCCCGTCGAGAAGGATCTCGGAAGCGAGGTCTTCGCCGGCACGATCAACGGGGATGGAGCGATCGAGGTCCAAACCACGCGACCCGCCCGGCACACGGTGCTGGCGCGCATCGTCCGCAGTGTGGGGCAGGCGCAGGAGCGCCGCGCGCCGATCGAGGCTCGGGTCGATCGCTTTGCTTGCGTCTACACGCCCGTCGTGATGGCCGTGGCGGCAGCGACCGTGGTCCTGCCGCCGATCCTGTTCGGTTGGCCCTGGTCGACGTCGATTTACAAGGGACTCGTGCTCTTGGTCATCGCCTGCCCCTGCGCTCTGGTGATCTCGACCCCGGTCAGCATCGTCGCCGCCCTCGCCGCCGCGGCCAGGCACGGCGTTCTGATCAAGGGCGGCATCTTTGTCGAAGCGCCCGCGAGACTGAGGGCGATCGCGTTGGACAAGACGGGGACTCTCACCGAAGGGCGCCAGAGGGTCGTCACGGTCACCGCGTTCAACGGTCTGGACGAAGCGACCGTGCTGCGCGTGGCGGCTTCGTTGGAGGCCCGTAGTGGCCATCCCATCGCGCGGGCGATTCTGGCCCACGCGGCGCAACAGAAGATCGAACCGCAAACCGCCGCGAACATCCAGGACCTTCGCGGTCGTGGCGTCTGTGGGATCGTGGACGGCCAATCCTACTGGGCCGGCTCTCACCGATTCTTGGACGAAAAGGGTTTCGAAACGCCTGCCATTCACGAGCGACTCGCTCGGATGGCCTCAGGCGGGCGTACCGTCGTCATCGTCGGCAATGACACGGCCGTGCTCGGGTCGATCACCGTCGAGGACGCGATTCGGTCGGAGTCGACCTCGGTCGTTGCCCAGCTCCGCGCGCTCGGTATCGAGCGCGTCGTCCTGCTGACCGGAGACAACAGGGAGACGGCCGAGTTCGTCGGGGCTCGAGTCGGAATCTCGGATGTTCGTTCCGAGTTGCTCCCGGAGGACAAGGTCCGGGCCGTCGAAGAATTGGCCGCGGAGGTGCGGCCGCTGGCGATGGTCGGGGACGGCGTCAACGACGCCCCGGCGATGGCTCGAGCCGACATCGGGATTGCCATGGGCGCCGCCGGCAGCGATGCGGCGATCGAGGCTGCGGATATCGCCCTGATGTCGGACGACCTGAGTCGAATTCCGTGGTTGATCGGCCATTCCCGGCGCACCGTCCGGATCATCCGCCAGAACATCGGCTTCTCGCTGGTGACGAAGGCCGTCTTCGTGATTCTCACCTTTTCGGGCTACGCTTCGCTGTGGGCCGCGATCGGGGCCGACATGGGCGCATCCCTGCTCGTCATCGCCAACGGGCTGCGGTTGCTGGCGATTCGCGGGAGGTGAGAAGCCACCCTCGGCAGCCGTCAGGGCGGCGGAGATGCCCTGAGTGGGTCATTTCACGGCCACGACGATCGCCGCACATTCGTTCTTCCCGACTCTGCGATAACCGTGCGGGAAAGAGGCGTCGAAGTAGATTGCGTCGCCTTCTTCGAGGAGATGCTCCTCGACCCCGAAGCGAATCTCGAGGCTCCCCCGAAGGACGTAGACCAACTCGACGCCTTCGTGATGGTGGGGCCGAACCTTGGCGGCGGCGATGGGGTGGAACTCGGCCAAGTACGCGCTCATCGGCCGGTCGTTCGCGGGGAAATCGAGGCTCTCGAAATGGTACCCGACATCGGTGGAGTTGGGGTCGGCCGGGAAGCGCCGACGCGCGCCGCGCCGGACGACGGCGCGAACCGGTGCCTTGTCGCCGGCGCCGAAGAAGTGCTCGAGCCCCACGCTGAAGGTCATCGCGATGCGCAGCAACGTGGGCAGAGTCGGGAATAGCTTGCCGGTCTCGATCTTCGAAATCAACGCTGGAGACAGGCCCGTGTGTTTGCCGAGCTCCACCAGGCCCAACTTTTTCCGAAGCCGGAGGGTCCGCAGTTTCGTGCCGATCGCGTAGCCGGACAGGCCGTCGTGCAAGTCCTTCGAGAGCATCGCGCCTCCTCGTTTTACTGACCTTCACATTCTCAGTCAGGGTTTTCTCTGGGCTCAATCGGGTTCGCGGGGTCTCGTTGTTTTTATTGTGAAGAAATTTCATTTTCACTATACTCCCTTTCGGCCGCGGTTGTGAAGTTCTTGACCAGCGGCTGCAAAAGAAACCCACACCGTCCAACACGGAGGACAGAAAAATGAAGACCCTCGCAATCGGAGCCCTAGCACTGCTGGCGGCGCTCGTCGTCGCCCCGACCGCGCAAGCCGGCGCCACCCCGACGAAGGACATCGTCGACACGGCCATCGCGGCCGGCTCGTTCAAGACGCTGGCCGCGGCACTAGGGGCGGCCGATCTGGTCGGCACGCTTAAGGGCGCCGGGCCATTCACAGTCTTTGCACCGACCGACGCGGCCTTCGCCAAGCTTCCCGCGGGGACCCTCGAAGACCTGCTAAAGCCGGCGAACAAGGCCAAGCTGGTCTCGATCCTGACCTATCACGTCGTCCCCGGGGAGGTCAGTTCGGGCCAGGTGGCCAAGATGACCTCGGCCAAAACGGTCCAGGGCGGATCGGTGACGATCGCGGCCAAGTCCGGAGCTGTGATGATCGACGGCGCCAAGGTCACCCAGGCTGACATCATCGCCTCGAACGGCGTGATTCACGTGATCGACTCGGTGATCCTGCCGAAATAAGGGTTCGCGCGGAATCGGGAGGAGGGCCACGGCCCTCCTCCGTTTGCGTCGTGCTAGGTTGGGCACGTTTGCGGCGCGAGCGGTAACGCCAACACGGGCAGACCGAGAGGACGGAAAAATTGGATAAGCGAACCACAGCGAAACTATTATTCCTCGTCGCCGCCGGAATCTCATTCTTGTTCTCGGTCTCGCTCTGGTTTTTGGGTCACAAGGACCAGGGCATGTTCGTCGGCCTCTGGGTGCCCTCGATCCTCGCACTGGGGGCCCTGCTGCTGACTGGCAAGCAGAAGTTCGATGCCTGAGATCGGCATCTTCGTCATCGGCGCACTCGTGACGCTGGTCACGCTGATCGCCTCTGTGTTGATCGGCAGGGCCGACCTCGAGGATCCGCGCGAGCGCTAGGTCGGACACAGTCACCCTCGTCCAAGGTCGGGTTGACCCTCATTCGTCCAACGACTACCTTTGACGGCGATGAATCGAGTCGCGTCGCGGTATGTTGCAGTCTTGGTGTTGTGTGCGCTCCTTCCGGTGATCGGAGAGGTCGTCGAGAACGCGATCCACCTCCTCCAAAAGGGTCACTTCGCCCACGCTGCAGCGGACGGGGATGATCACGCTCCTGCCACTCCCGAACACGGCTGTTCCGGAGTCATGCACGTCTGCGCTTGCTGCATGAGCTCGAGTTTCTTAACCGAAGAACCCGCCCTGCACTTTCCGGTCACCGCGGATGCGGCCTTTGACCCGTGCGTCGCGTTCCCCGTTCCCGCCTGCGCCGGCTCCGATCTGTTCCACCCCCCCCGCGCCTAGTCGCCCTTTCAGAGATCGATTCAGACACCGGCCGAACTCACGGTTTCGTGCGTTCGGTGGTTCCCAATCCCGCTCAACGGCGGACTCTTTCAGATTTGTCAGGGGTGGCCACATGAGCTTAGCGCTACGACGCGGCGGCATCGTCGATGCCGCGTTGATGATCGGTATTTGTGGATCCTTGGTCGTGACGGCGGCGAGCGCCTCCCCGAACCGGCTGACGATCCAGCAAGCGCTCCGCGAGGCTGTCGTACGGAGTCCGGCACTGCGCGCCCGTCAATTGGCGGTCGAACAAGCCGAGGGACGGCTCGTGACCGCCCAGACCTACGCGTACAATCCCGAACTGTCGATCGAGGGGGCCCGCCGGAGCAACGGCGACTCGACCACTGATTGCGGGATAACTCTAGCTCAGGAGCTCGAAGTCGGCGGTCAACGCCGCTGGCGAGCGGCGCTAGCGAAGGCCGACATCGAATCCGTGCGGGCGCAACTCCTTCGCGAACGCCGGTTGCTCGAGGCCCGCATTCGGACGGCCTTCGTCGAAGCCTTGCGGACGCGCGAGATCTCCGCGATCGAGCAAGCCAACGCGGAGTTGGCCCAGTCGATCGTGGTCATCGCCCGCAAGCGATTCGAAGCCGGGGCGGTCGCACAAATGGAGGTCAACCTGGCCGAAGTCCAGTTCGGTCGTGCGCAGCGCGAGCTGCACCTGGCTCGGGGCGCCGACGTGGTCGCCAGGACGATCCTTGCCGAAGCCGTCGGTCTGGATCCGGCGACGCCGCCCGATCCAGAAGGGACGCTCGAGGCGCCCACGCGCGAGCCCCCTCCGCTGGCAGAGCTACTGACCTCCGCTGCAAATCACCGCGAGGACCTGTGGTCTCTGCGCAAGGCGGCCGACTCCGCTCGCGCGAACATCGAGATCGCGCGCCGGGGACTCATCCCGAACTTGAATTTGGAAGGCTTCACTCGCCGAGAGTCGGGCCACGAAAGTATCGTCGGTGGCGCGGTCGGGATCCGGATCCCGGTGTTCAACCGCAGTCGCGGCATCCTCGTCGAGGCTCGTGCGGCTCTGCGAGAGTCCGAGGCGAACGTGGAGTCGATCGAAATCCAGACCCGTCGAGAGGTAGTGACCGCGTTGGCCCATTATCAGGCCGCCCGGGCGGCGATCTCGAGCTTGCAGCAGCAGGTCCTCGGCACGCTCGAAGAGAATCTGAGGTTGTTGCAACGTTCCTTCGAGTCCGGGAAGACCAGTTGGCCCGAAGTACTCGTCTTCCGTCGCGAGTTCGTCGAGATCCAGCGCGACTATATCGAGACGCTTGCCGACGCCGAGCTGGCCGCGATCGAGCTCGATCTGGCCGCCGGCCTACCAACCGCCGTTTCGCAGGAGGACTCGCGACCATGATTCGGACGAATGCCACGCTTCGGGTCCTGATCGGCGCTTTGTTCGTCGCCGCTTGCGCGAGCTCGCCGGAGGGCGATCACGGCGAAACCGCCGACGACGGCCACGAGCAAGAAGACAGTCCGGTTCACGAGGAAGGGGTCGTCGAGATCGGATCCGAGATGCTTCGACGGATGGAGCTCCGGACCGCGCCTGTGTCGACGAGGGTTCTTCCGGTCCAACTCGAAACGACGGGCCAGGTCGACTTCGAGCAGAACCGGGTCGCCCATGTGACCCCCCGGATACCGGGTCGCGTCGAGAAGGTCCAGGCCGACCTCGGCGACCGGGTTACGAAGGGTCAGGTCCTGGTGATCATCGACTCCATCGAGTTCGGTCGGGCCAAATCGGAATACTTGCAGGCCCGGGCGCAGGCCGAGCTCGCACGGCAGAACTTCGAGCGCGAAGAAGGGCTGTTCGCCGAGCGGATCAGCTCGGAGAAAGAGATGCTCGCTGCCAAGTCGGCGGATCTCGAGGCCGTTGCACGACTGAGGAACACCGAGGAAGTCCTCCGACTCCATGGGTTGACCGATGACGCGATTCAGGCATTGAGTTACGATGATCGCCAGGCCTCGCTCCTGCCGGTGCGCGCCCCGCTCGCCGGTCGAATCGTTGAAAAGCATGTCAGCATCGGGGAGCTGATCACTCCCGATCGGGCCATGTTCACAGTGGCCGACCTCGATCACGTTTGGATCTGGATCGACGTTTACGAGCGGGATCTGGGCAACGTGCACCTCGAAGACGACGTCGCGGTCACGGTGGAGGCCTACCCCGACACGATCTTTCGCGGAGAAGTCACCTACGTCAGCGACCAGGTGGATTCCCATTCACGAACGATTCGTGCCCGCATCGACGTCGAAAATTCGGAGCAGAAGCTCCGGCCGGGCATGTTCGCTCGCGTCGTGCTTTCGGACCCTCATGGCGCAGCCAGTGAGCTAGCCGCGTCCCTGGTCGTTCCGGAAGGAGCGCTGCAGCGCGACGGCAACCGCTTCATCGTGTTCGTACGCGTCTCCGACCATCGTTTCGCACGACACGAGGTGCAGGTCGGTCGCAAGGCCGATGGATTCATCGAGATCCAGTCGGGTCTCGACCCGGCGGACATCGTCGTCGTCGCTGGCGCGTTCCTGCTCCGATCCGAGGCCTCGAAGGCAGAGATGGGCGGAGGACACGACCATTGAGCGCACGCCCATGATCAACCGCATCATCGATATTTCTCTGAACAACCGCCTCCTGGTGATCGTGTTTTGGCTGTTGGCGGTGGGCATCGGATTGGACTCTCTGCGAAAGCTCCCGATCGATGCCGTACCGGATGTCACAAATGTCCAGGTCCAGATCCTGGCCAACAGCGCCGGGCTCGGTCCCGAGGAGGTCGAGAACTTCGTCACCTTCCCCGTCGAGACCGCAATGAGTGGACTGCCACGGATCGAAGAGATCCGCTCGGTCTCCAAGTTCGGACTCTCCGTGGTCACTGTCGTATTCGAGGAAGGGACGGACATCTACTGGGCGCGCCAGCTCGTCGCCGAGCGCTTGAGTGCGGCCCGAGAACAGATCCCCGAAGGCTATGGCGAACCTGCGATGGGACCGATCTCGAGCGGTCTGGGCGAGATTTACCAGTTCGAGGTCAAGGGCGAGCCCGCGTGTCCCCCGGGGGAGCCTGACCGCGAGTCCTGCTACACGCCGATGGAGCTGCGCACGATCCTCGATTGGTTCGTGAACTATCAGCTGCGCTCGGTGCCCGGCATCGTGGAGGTAAATTCCTTCGGTGGAGAGCTCAAGACCTACCAAGTCACCCTCGATCCCCAGGCCATGACCTCCTACGGGCTCTCGGTCGGCGATCTCTACGAAGCGGTCCAGGCCAACAACCGCAACGTCGGAGGGGGCTACATCGCCCATCGGGGCGAGCAGTACCTGATTCGCGGCGAGGGTCTCGTCGGCGATCTCGAAGACATCGCGAACATTGTCTTGTTCCACGACGAGTCCGGAACACCTGTCTACGTCCGAAATGTCGCCATCGTCGAATTTGCGCCGATGATCCGTCAGGGAGCGGTGACCCGGGATGGTCGTGGGGAGGCCGTGGTCGGCATCGTCATGATGCTGATGGGCGAGAACTCCAGGGTCGTCGTCAACGGCGTTACGGAAAAGATCGAGCTCGTCAAGAAGACCCTGCCCGCCGGCGTCACGATCGACACGTTCTACGATCGAACCTCGCTGGTGCGGAGCACCCTCTATACCGTCGCCAAGAACCTCGTCGAAGGCGGGCTACTGGTCGTCGGCATCCTGCTGCTCCTGCTCGGCAGCCTCCGTGGTGGATTGATCGTCTCGTCGGCAATTCCGATCTCCATGCTGGTCGCGTTCACGGCGATGAAGCAGACGGGAATCTCCGGGAACCTGATGAGCCTCGGAGCGATCGATTTCGGCTTGATCGTCGACGGCTCCGTGGTGATGGTCGAAAACATCATCCGAGTCCTCCACGAACGACGGGACGATCACACGACTTCCCACATGGAAAAAGTTCGAGCCGCGGCGCACCAGGTCGCACGCCCGGTGGTCTTCGCCGTGGGCATCATCATCATCGTCTACCTACCGCTCCTCGCGCTCAGGGGGATCGAGGGCAAGATGTTTCGCCCGATGGCGCTTACCGTCGTGTTTGCGCTGGTCGCCTCTCTCGTCTGCGCGCTGACGCTGATGCCCGTGCTCGCGACGTTGTTCTTGAGGCGAGTTTCAGAAAAACAACCGATCCTCTTCCGCTGGGCCAAGCGTTTGTATCTGCCAGTTCTCGATCGGGCGATGCGTTGGAAGTTCGTGACCGTGATCGTGGCGCTCGGTGTCTTTCTGGCGAGTCTGCTGATCGTGCCATTCCTCGGAGCGGAGTTCATTCCGCGTCTGGACGAAGGGGCGATCGCTATGCAGATTTGGAGGCTGCCGAGCATTTCTCTTGAGCAGTCGAATCAGATCAGCACCATCGCCGAGCGCACGCTACTCGCTGTCCGCGGTCTCGGACCGTGGTCGGTGAACTACCTGATGATGCG
>JANNRU010000126.1:0-2100 GCA_031401755.1 Acidobacteriota bacterium
GTGCCTGTTCCTGATCAGCTTCGACCCGGACGGGCTGCGCGAGGATTCCCCACTGGGCATCCTGCTCGAAGTTACCAAGCCCGGCGTAAGGCTGCATGCGCGCGGCAACCTCGTCGTCGGAAGCGAACAGGTGAAGTTGACCAACCGCCTGCTCGCGGCGTTCACTGCTCCGGATACAGCGAGTGAGAACAGCGCCTTGCGGGCCCACCTGATTCCGCTGGGTTTCGTCGATGGACGCTACCGCGCGCTGGTCCAACTCGTGCCCGCCCCATCACCGCTGAACGATGCGACATGGGATCTGGGATTTAGTGTGATCGCACGGGGACGGGTCCGACAGGACGCCGCCGGGCGGATCGACGTCTCGGCGGCTCGGACTCCGGTCGTATTCGAATCCGAGATCTCGCTCAAGCCCGGACCCTACGAGATCGTCGCCGTCGCGCACGAGACACAAGAGGACCGGATATCGACCTTTCGTTTGGAGGGAGAGTTGGTCGAGCCGGACGAACAGCCGTTACTGATCGGCCCGACGATCCTCCTGCAGCCCGCTACGGCGATCTTTTCGCGGAGCGGAGAACTGCGCCGAACCGGGCCGCTGGCGATCGGAAACGAGCAGGTGGCCCGGCTCGAGATCCCGACCGCATTCGTGACCCTGGTTTGCGCCGCGCACGCGCCGCGCGGCGAACAAGCCCGGATCCAGCGGCGTCTCGTCGGCGAGACGATCGCGGACTACGAACCGATCGCGCTTCCTGTCGACCGGGACGAGCCCTGCATGGTGATCCGCGATGTCGTCCCCCGAGGCAAGATGACTCGCGGCGGGTTCCGCTACGAGATCGAAATCGTCTCCGGAGCGAATCGACTCGCGAATTCCTTCTTGGAGTTTCGTGTCGACGAGGCGTTGCCCGGGGCTGCGTCCACACCGACGGTCGGTTCCTGAGGATCGTCGGTTTCAGACGCTGAGCGGAATCTCTCGACCTCTCGGCCGCACGGCATCCGTCAGTGCATCAACCGCTTCGGCCGAATAGGATTCCCCGCGCTGCTCGCGCAGTCGCTCGATCGCCCCGTCGTGGGTCAGCGGCTCGCGCAATCGGCTGTACACCATCGCGTCGAAGGCCTCGGCGACTCCCAGCAACGATGCCGATCGTGGGATGCTCGCCGGCTCCTTGCCGTAATAGCCGTGACCATTCGGACACTCGTGGTGGTAGAGGACGAGTTTGGCCACCTCGGGATCGGGATCGAGGGCGCGCAGGAGTGCGGCACCCTTGGCCGGGTGAGTTCGAATCATTCGCAGTTGAGGCTCGTCCAATGGCCCGCGCTGGTGGAGAATCTCGGCGGGTAGCCCGACCTTCCCGATGTCGTGGAGCAGCGCGGCGCGGAGGAACGTGGCGGTCTCTTCCGAGCCCATCCGAAGCACTTCGGCCATCAGCGCACAGGTGGTGGCCACCCGCTCGGCGTGGCCCGGCGCGAACCCGTCGCGCCGGTCCGCCCACAGCGCGACCGAAGCGCCCACCTCGAGATACGGGCCGAGAGGCCAGCTGTTCTGGGGGACGCGCGAACGAAACCAGCGGGTCAGCCGTCCCCCGGCGGCCCCTCGCTCCGACGCTGAAGGCACCGTCGCTCCACCACCGAGCACGACGTCGCGCACGCGGATCAACGCGTCGACGCGCCCGAGCAACTCCTCGCGCTGGAACGGACTCCGTATTCGATCGACCAGGCGCTCGTCCGAGAAAAGGTCGGACCAGAGATCGGCCTCCTGCTGCACGATGAGCACCGGTGTCGGGAAGCGGCCCGCGGACCGTCGGGCGCCGTCGATCAGATTTCCCGGCTTGTCGACCGTAGCGATTACGAGATCGACACCGAGCGCGCGCTCGCGGTCACGCCAGGCGTCGATCGACCGCTCCCAGGTCACCCGATGGCCGTCTCCCCGAAGCAGACTCCGGAGTCCCTCCGCCCGTTCTTTCGATTCACCGAGGAGCAGAAGCTGACCCATTCCGACCTCCCATCCCGAATATAGGGTCGGATCGGCCGAAGTCACGACCCCGAAACACGGGGGCCTGAGAGGTTCAGTTCGGCTCGGCGACGTCCCCGATCCGGCGAAGAATG
>JANNRU010000127.1:0-4683 GCA_031401755.1 Acidobacteriota bacterium
CGCGACGGCGAGAGCTTGCAAATCGCCGAGGAAGAAGTGAAGGCGCTGCTGCGCCAGCGCCACCGGCTGCAGCCGCACCAGGACGACGATTTCTCGGTCCGCAATCTGGCCGAGATCGCCGCCACCCGCGAGGCCAGCGCGCGCACGCTGGCGCTGCTCTTGGCTGCCGTCGCCGGCGTATCGCTCGCGGTCGGCGGCATCGGCATCATGAATATCATGCTGGTCTCGGTGACCGAACGGACGCGAGAGATCGGTATCCGCATGGCGATCGGCGCCAAAGCTCGCCACGTCCTCGCGCAGTTCCTGATCGAGGCCGTCACGCTCGCCGCGGTTGGCGGTGCCGTGGGAATCGGTCTCGGCATCGTAAGCTCGCGCGTTCTGGCCCGCGCGGCGGGCTGGACGATCGCGATTGACGCGGCATCGGTTGCCGCGGCCTTCGGCTCGGCGGCCCTGATCGGAGTTTTCTTCGGGTTCTGGCCGGCGCGGAAGGCCTCGCGGCTCGATCCAATCGAGGCCCTCAGGTACGAGTAGCGTCGGCGTCGAGCAGCTCATCGCAGAGCGCGAGCGCGACCTCCACGTCCTCGCAGAACCGATCGCGGCCGATCTCCGCGACGAGGCCCGACTCGACCATCGCCTGGAGCGGCTGGGGTTGCACGCCCGTCAGCAGGACGAAGACTCCGTCGCGTTGGAGCTTGGTCACCGCGATGCGGAACGCGCGCAGACCGGTCGCATCGATCTGTGGCACATAGCGCATGCGGAAGATCACCGCCCGCGGCTCGCCGCCGGAGCCGCGTAACGCGACTTCGAGCTTGTCCGCGGCGGCGAAAAAAAACGGACCGTGAAAACGATAGAGCACGACCCCCGGAGGGATCGCCTTTCCGCGCACGGAATCGACGCCGCGGATCTCCGGATCGCTCTCCGGAGTGATCAACTGGACGTGCGAGATCGCCTCCATGCGCCGCACGAACATCACGACGGCCATCACCAGCCCCGCTCCCACGCCGATCGTCAAATCAAAGATCACCGTCAGCGCGAACGTGCTAAGCAGGACCGCGTAGTCGGATCGTGAGCCCTTGAGCAGCGAATGAAAATTCTCCCACTCGCCCATGCGCAGCGCGACGACCATCAGGATCGCGGCTAGCGTCGCCAGCGGAATGAAACTGGCCAGCGGTGCTGCAACCAGGACCACCAGCAACAGGAAGATCGCGTGCACGAGACCCGCGACGGGAGTCCTGGCGCCGTTGCGGACGTTCGCGGCGGTCCGCGCGATCGCCCCGGTGGCGGCGATTCCACCGAAGAACGGCGTCACGACGTTGGCCAGCCCTTGACCGATCAATTCCTGATTCGGGTCGTGCCGGGAATCGGTCATCCCGTCGGCGACCGTGGCCGACAGCAAACTCTCGATCCCGCCGAGAGCCGCGATCGTGAACGCCGGGCCCATCAATTCGCGGATCGTGTCGAGTGAGATCCGCGGCCAGTGCCAGCCGGGCAGCCCGGCGAGGATCCCGCCGAACTTTGAGCCCACAGTGGCCACCGGCCAGTCCAGCGCCGCGACGAGCGCCGACAGCGCGACGACCGCGACGATCGACGGCGGCACGCGCTGGGTGATCCGCGGCAACCCATAAAGCACGAGGAGCGTCAGCGCCAGCACACCGACCGCATGCGGGTTGGAATGGACCACGTTCGCCGCCAGCGCACGCAACTGCTGCGGCACGTGTGCGGGCATCTTCAGCCCAAGCCCAAGCCCCTCGTTCAATTGCGAGGTCAAGATGATCACGGCGATCCCCGACGTGAAGCCGGCGACCACTGGGTAGGGCACGAACTTCAAGAGGCCGCCGAGGCGCAATACGCCCATGCCGACGAGCATCACGCCGGCCATCATCGTGGCCACGGCCAGACCCTCGTAGCCGTAGGCGGCGACGACCGCGGCCAGGACCGGGACGAACGCCCCGGTCGGTCCGCCGATCTGGAACCGAGAGCCGCCGAGCAGCGAGATCAACGCGCCGGCCACGATGGCGGTCCAGATTCCCTGTCCGGGCGTGACCCCGGATGCGATCCCGAAGCCGATCGCCAGCGGCAGCGCGATGATGCCCACGGTCACCCCGGCGCCGAGGTCTCGGGCGAAGTCGGCCCGCCCATACTCAGACCAGGCTTCGACGAGCGCGGGGCGAAATCCCGGCCGCTTCGGCCTAGCGCTCAAGCTGGGGCCAGCAGGCCGACGCGCAGAAGGTCATCCGCGGCGGCCCGGATCGCCGCGAAGTCGAGCCCCGATCGCTCGGCGATGTCGAGCAAGGAGTGCCGGGTGTCCGAGAGGTTCAACGTCCACAGCAGCGCGAGTTGTCGGCCCGGCGGATGCGGCTTCCCGCCGACCGGGTCGTACAGGCCGCGGCGTCCGAGCTGCGGCTCACCCTTCGGCGCGGTGTTGCAATAGCACCGGTTGCCCTCGAGGATCTCGAATGCGTCGAGGCACACGGCGAGGCTGTCGGCCAGGGCCTGCGGGCGGATGAAATCGAGATCGTCGGCGGAGGTGTGGTACTCGGCAAACTGGCCATGCGGCGTGCGCATGAGACAGCCGACCGGCAGATCGAATCCCGGCGAGCCGTACTGTCGTTCGTCGTAGCCCCAGGGGCTGAAATCGACGATGGCGTGCTCTCGTCCCTTGCGCGACAACACGTGGACGAATGCGCGATCGACCTCGGCGTTGCCACGCCGGCTTTTCTTGTAGGTCGGCCGCCCCGGATCGCCCACGCAGGTCAGTACGACCCCGTGTCGTACGTTGCCCAGCGACGCTTCGTTGCGCGCCAGCCAGGTGATCGAGCCGATCGTCCCCGGCACGAATAGGATCCTATAGCTCAGTGCTCGCGGTGCTCGGGCCAGTGCTGCGCCCAGAAACGTCGCCACGGCAATGCCGGAGAGATTGTCGTTGGCCAGCGAAGGATGACAGATGTGGCATGAGATCAGCACCTCATCGGTGCTCGCTCCCGGCAGCACCCACTCGCCGTAGGTCAGGGATCCGTCAGTCAGCGTGGTGTCGATCCGTACCTCGTAATCCCCTTCCGCCAGCGTCACGAGGCGGTCGTGCCGCAAACAGAAGCCCCAGCTCTCGGTGTAGTAGGACGTCCGGTACGGGATGACTCGAGGTTGCTCCGGCAGGCTGTGCAGGTGCGGCCGAAGCTCGGCCAGACTCAGCGTCGTGCGAACCGGCACGCTGTAGCCTACAAGGTGCAGGTTGGACTCTCGGAAATCGATCACGCGCCGTCCGCTCGCGTCGATTACGGCCGCGTCCTGGACGTTCCATTCCCGGGGAATCGTCCAGTCAAGAACCCTCGTGCCGGTCGGAACCTCGTGCAAGTCGAGCGGAATGCGCTCGGCGACACGAGCGAGTGTTTCACGAACGCCGTTCCCGGTGAGGCTGCGGCAGATCGGGTAGAGCCCGGCGCAAAATTCGTGCATCGCGTCGCCGGTCGGTGAGGGCTGAATCGAAGGCGCGAACATCACCCGACCTCGGTCGGCGGCAGGACGCCGCCCGCGAGACGATAACGCCGAACGCATCCGAAAGCGAGTAGCACTTGCCTTCCCGGTCCGAAGCTGCTAACTTTCGCGGTGCCTCATGAACTGGTCGGCTCCGTCCGACCGGCGGCGCACGACAGGATCGCCAGCACCGATCGCGCCGCCCACGAAATCCCCTGACCTACTTCTGTTGTGTGGGGAAGGAACACGGCGCACGTGTGCCGCGCGAAGCGCGGACGAATCGCGCCGGAAAGCGAAATTACATGTCCAGAGCTTCCGTTGAACCCGTTGACGGGTTTCATCAGTTCGACCTTCCCGCAGAGGTGCGGCGCGGGATCACCGCCGCCGGCTTCACCGCCCCCCGCCCGATTCAAGCCGCGGCCGTTCCGGCCGCTCTCGAGGGCCGCGACATCCTCGGCCTGGCCCAGACCGGAACGGGAAAGACGGCGGCGTTCGCGCTGCCCGTGCTCACGCGCCTCCTTGCCCGTCCCGGCCAAGGCCCGCGCGTCCTGATCTTAGCCCCGACGCGTGAGCTCGCGACCCAGATCGACGTCGAGATCCGGCTGCTCGGCCGGTTCACTCGCATCCGCACCACGACCGTCTTCGGGGGGGTTTCCGTGGTCCGCCAGCGTGATGCCCTGCGCGGGCATCCCGAGATCCTGGTCGCCTGCCCGGGCCGGCTCCTCGATCTGATGCAACAGGGCGCCGTGCGCTTGGACAAGATCGAGACCCTCGTGATCGACGAGGCCGATCACATGTTCGATCAGGGTTTCCTGCCGGACATTCTCAGGATCATCGCCGCGCTCCCCGCCCAGCGGCAAAACCTGCTCTTTTCCGCGACGATGCCGCGAGAGATCCGCGGGCTGGCCAATCGGATCCTGCGCGATCCCCACGTCGTCGATGTCGCCCATTCGCGTCCTCTGGCCACGATCGAGCACGCGCTCTACCCGATCCATCAAGATCAGAAGAGCCCGCTACTCGAGCGGATCCTGGCCGAAGACGGATTCGTCTCGGCGATCGTCTTCACACGGACCAAGCACCGCGCCAAGCGCCTAGCGCTCCAACTGGACAAGGCCGGCCACCGGGCGGTCGCGCTCCAGGGCAACATGTCCCAAGCGCAGCGGGATCGCGCGATGGAGGGCTTCCGCAAGCAGGTCGCGATCAAGCTCCTGC
>JANNRU010000128.1:0-4209 GCA_031401755.1 Acidobacteriota bacterium
TCCTCATGTCGATAGTGCTAGGAGATGGATACTATTTTAATCGCCTCGGACAGATTGTCTTTCGCACCTGGATAGCTTCTAACCCCAACGGCGATGGCGTTACACCGAACAACGGCGCAACCGACGCGAACCTGCCGAACATCGCCATGGACTATCCGATCTTCACGACCGCGTCGTTGAATGGCTCGACCTTGCACGTGGTCGGGTACGTGGGGACGGCAGCGACGAAGGTTCCCGGCAGCCACACGATCGAGATCTTCAAGGCGGCGAACGACGGGAACAACAACGGCCCGATTGTGCTGGGCGACGGACTGAGCGTGACCCACGGCGAGGCGCGTTGGTACCTGAACTCGTGTACGACGGCGGCGGATGGAACGTTCAACTGCAGCGTGGCCGTCCCGGGTGCCGTGTCGCTCGCGGCCGGCGATGCGGTGGCCGCGACGGCCACGGACGCGAACCTGAACACGTCGGAGGTCGGGGCGAGCTTCGCCGTCACGCTGCCTCAGGCCGACCTCGTTCTGACCAAACTCGACAACCCCGACCCGGCTCCGGCGAATGGGCCGCTGCTCTACACACTCTTGGTCACGAACAACGGTCCGGACACGGCGACGAGCGTGACCGTGACGGACACGCTGCCCGCGGGCGTGACGCTGCAGTCGGCGACCCCGAGCCAGGGAACCTGCGTCGGCACGGCACCGGTCGTGTGCAGCCTGGGCGCGATCCTTTCCAGCGGCACGGCGAGCATCGAGATCCTGGTCGTGACCGGGGGACCGGGCAACCTCACGAATAACGCGACCATCGCCGCGGCTGAGGCCGATCCGGTCCCGGGGAACAACTCGGCCGCGGCGGCGACGCAGGTGTCGAACCAGAGCACGAGCGACATCCCGCTGACCCAGTACCGGCGGATCCACGGATTCGTCGACACGACGGTGACCGGTGGGACGCTGCGGACGCAGCCGAACCAGGGCGGCAATCCGTGTCTGGTCGGCGCCAGTTCCTCGTCGACGCTCTCGGGGATCCCGGTCACGGCAACGGTCGTCAACGCCTACCTCTACTGGGCCGGGTCCGGCGCCACCGTGGACGCGATCGTCACGCTGGACGGGGCGGGGATCACCGCGGACCGCACCTTCACCGGGAACTTCGCCATCGGAGCGAACATCTACGACTTCTTCGGCGGTTTCGAGGACGTGACCGCGCAGGTCCAGGCCAAGCGCAACGGCAACTACACGTTCGGCGACTTGACGGTGGCCACGGGAAGCCCGTACTGCGACACCCAGGCGGTCGTGGCCGGATGGGCGATGCTCGTGATCTACGAGGACTCGTCGGTCACGGGCAAGACGCTGCTGTTCTACGACGGGTTCGATATCACACGGAACGGCACGGCGTCGTATGTGCTGACCGGGATCTACGCGGCGGCGCCCATCGAGGCTAAGGCGATTTACTTGTCGTGGGAAGGGGACGAAACGCTCAGTGGCGCGAACGAGAAGCTCGAGTTCAATGGGACCGCGCTGTCGGACGCGCTGAATCCGGTGAACAACGTCTACAACTCGACGATCAACACCCTGCCCTCGACGACCACGTACGGGGTGGATCTGGACAGCTTCAACGTGGCCTCGCTGATCGCAGAACGGGACACGTCGGCGACCACGGTGGTTTCCACGGGACCCGACCTGATGATCCTGAACGCGGTCGTGCTGCAGGTGAAGTCGAACATCATCGCGGGCACCGTGTTCGAGGACGTGAACTACGGCGGGGCTGCGGGCCGGACGCTCGCCGTTGCCGCCGCGGCGGCGCCGACGTTCGCGGTCGGCCGGCCGGGGGCGCGAGTCGAGCTGTACGACGTGGGGGGCAACTTCCTCCGCGCGACGACCACGGGGGCGACCGGGGAGTACGGCTTCGCCGGTCTCGTGGACGGAAATTACTTCGTGCGCGTGGTCAACCGATCGTTCAACTCGTCGCGTCCCGCGGCGACCGGGAACGAATGGCCGGTCCAGACCTACCGAACGGAAGGGAGTACGGGCATGACGGTCGCGATCGCCGACGAGGTCGGCGGGGCGGCACCGGGCTCGCAAGACTCGGACGCGAACTTGACTTCGGCGAACCTCTCGACCTTGACCGCGCAGTCGGTGGCCCCGGTGCGGATCATCACCGGCATCGCGGTGAGCGGCACGGACTTCGGCTTCAACTTCGACACGGTGGTGAACAAGAACGACTCGGGCCAGGGAAGCCTGAGGCAGTTCTTGTTGAACAGCAACCAGTTGACCAACGCCGGCCTGGCCCAGGCTGGTCAGACGGGCGGGCGCGAGACGAGCATTTTCATGATGTCCGACGGTCTGACGCACCCGGGCCTGCGCGCAGGACTGCCGAGCCAGCTCACGAGTGGAGTGGGCGTGGTCACGCTCGCTTCGGTGCTGCCGGTGATCACCGACGCGGGGACGGCGCTCGACGGCACGACGCAGACGGCGAACGTCGGAAACACGAATTCGGTGGTCCTGGGGCAGCCCGGAAACATCGGCGTGGACAACCTCGCGCTGTCGCAGGTTCCGGGACCCGAGATCGCGATCGTCGATGGCGCCGCGGGCCTCGCGCTCGGCCTGGAGGTGAACGCGAACGACACGACCGTGCGGGGCCTGTCGATCTGGGGCTTCGGCAACATGCTGTTCAACAGCGGCCACGGTACCGTCAAGGTCAATTCGGGCAGCGGTGCGTTGATCGAGCGCAACGTGATCGGGGCCTCGGCAGCCTCGTTCACCGACCCCGGGGCGGCGCGCTCGAACGGGCAGAACATCTGGGTGTTCGGCGGGACGGGGACGATCCGGCAAAACCTGATCGGCTTCGCTACCGGGTCGGGGATCGATCTGAACACGGGCTCGGGGGCCTGGATCGTCTCGGGGAACGAGCTGCGCGCGAACGGACTGGCCTGCAGCTTCTGCGAAGGGCTGGTCACGCAGACGACCGGGCACACGATCGAGGGCAACCTCGTGGTCGCGAACCGCGGCTCCGGCGTCGACTTCTACAACGCGACCGCGACGCTGACTTTCGAGAACAACACGGTGACAGGAAACGGGATCGCCAGCCCGGCGAACGAGACGGCGGGGATCCGCGTCGGCAGTGGTACGGGCATCGTCGTCGAGAAGAACATCGCGTCCGCGAACTTCGGCGCTGGCGTGATGGTGGCGAGCGGGGCCTCCGGGGCGACGATCACCGCGAACTCGATCTTCGCCAACGGGACGATCCTGAACGAGGCGCTCGGCGCGGCCTCGGGTCAGATCGGGATCGACCTGCTCGGCGCGCCGGACAGCCAGTCCAGAGGCACCTCGCCCTACGTCACGCTCAACGATAGCGGGGACGGGGACAGCGGCGGCAACGCGCAGCTGAATTACCCGGTGCTCGAGTCCGCGGTCGTGGGCGGGCCGAACCTAACCGTCACCGGCTTCGCCCGGCCCGGGAGCACGATCGAGTTCTTCCTGGCCGCTCCCGATCCGCGCGGCTTCGGAGAAGGACAGACTTACCTCTTCAGCGCGGTCGAGGGCGTCGCGGACCTCGATGCCGGGACGGGAACCTACGGCCCCGGTCCGGTCAATGGCTGGGACCAGGGAACGGACACGACGCAGCGCTTCGAATTCGTCGTGCCGACACCGCTCGGTGTGGTGGCGGGGGCTTCGTTGACGGCGACCGCGACCGACGCGTCGGGCAATACGTCGGAGTTCAGCGGCCTGGTGGTCGCGGCCGTTCCGTCGATCGTCAAGCGCGCGTTCACGATCGCTGGCACGCCGATCGCAAATACCTCGACAGCGCCGAAGGGCGCGCTCGTTCGGTTCCTTCTTTACATCGACAACTCCGGCTCGGCGATCAATGACGTCAGCGTGCGAGACGTGCTCGACCCCGCGTTCGAGTACGTGACGGGATCGACCCGCACGACGAACGCACCGGCGCCTTGCCTGGCCACACCTTGCTCGGGGGCCGAGGAGCTGGCGATCTACACCTCTGCCGCCGGTGGAACGGCCGGCACCGACCCGACGGGGGATGACGCGGTCAGCGAGTCGGGCGGCACGATCGACGCCGGGAACCAGTCCGCGGCCAACGCCGCGCTCAACATCCAGGCCGATAAGGTCTGGGCGCTCGTGTTCACGGTACGAGTGCGGTGACGAGGAGGTGAAACGGACGAACTGACAGAAGACCCTCAGCACCACCGACAAGGGTTGCCCC
>JANNRU010000129.1:0-2016 GCA_031401755.1 Acidobacteriota bacterium
CAGCAGGATCTCCTGGACCTGCAGGTCGACCGCGAAGCAGTCGTTGCGTGTGTCGAGTCCTTCGTCGAATCGAAAGTGGGCGTCGGCCCAGTCGAACAGACCGTAGATGGTTTCTTCGGCCTTGGCGTCGAGGTGCGCGGAGAGATCCTCGGTCGTCAACAATCCCATATCGACCAGGACTCGACCGAGGTGCTGACCGGTGGCTTCCTGCCGGGCGAGTCCATCTCGAAGTTGTTCCGGCGTGAGTCGACCGCGGGAGATCAGGTACTGGCCGAGTCGCTGTGGGGGATCATCGGACGAGCAGCCGACTACGCGTCCGCGCGAGAACTGGATCCACTTGGTGATCTTTCGGTGTTCGACTTGCAGCGTCCCGCTCTTTCCCGCAGCGGCAAGCCACTGGAGCAACTCGGGGAGCGCCATGGTCGAAAGTGTCCCTACCAGAGGCATTCGCACCTCAATCCCGGGTGAATCTAGGTCAAAACGGCGGGGCAGCAAGGCACGTCCGACGGTTGTTGCCGTCGGGGGCGTCCCTGCCTTCAGCGGTGATGCCAAACTGCAGCGCGTTTGGCGAGGAACGCGGCCACCCCTTCGACGGCGTCGTCGGTGCCGATCAACTCGTTCAGGTACAGATCCCGGACCCGGCCGAAGGCGGTGGCCCGGTTTTCGTCGCGTCCTTCGCGCACCGCACGCTTGGCCAGAGCCAGGGCACTTCCAGAGAGGTTGAGCAGCGTCTGGAGGCCGTCGGCGACCGCGTCCTCGAACCGTTCGTCGGGAAAGACCCGCGTGACCCAGCCGATCCGCTCGGCCTCCCTCGCCGTAATCGTCTCGCCGTGGAGCAGTAACTCGAGCGCGCGCCGCTCGCCGACTCGGCGGGGGAGCAAGACCGACGCCGGCGGAGCGAAATGACCCAGCCGAATCTCGGGCTGTCCAAAACTCGCCCCTTCCGCGGCCCAACAGAGGTCGACGCCTAGCGTCAACTCGGCACCTCCCCCGAGCGCTGCGCCGCGAACGGCGGCCAAGACGGGCTGGGCGATCGTTTCAAGCCTGCCGAACAGCGCATCGATGGCGTCCATCATCGCCACGACGCGATTGGCGCGATGATCGGCGATGTCCACGCCCGCTGAAAACACCGTGCCCGCCGCGCGCAGTTGGATCAAGCGCACGCTTGGCGCTCGCGCCGACCGATCGAGGGCCTCCGTCAGTCGGTGGAGGACTTCGGTCGTCAGGATGTTCAGCGGGGGTCCGTCGAGCGTGATCGTCGCCAGGCCGTGATCGATTTCCTCCCGGACCCCACACCGCGTCGTCATGTCCGTTCGACGAGCAGCGCCCCGCCCAGACCGCCCGACACGCAGAGCGTGGCGAGACCTTCGCGGGCCTCGCGACGGGCCATTTCGTGCAGCAGTGTGACCATGATGCGCGCACCGGAGGCGCCGATTGGGTGACCGAGCGCGATCGCGCCGCCGTTGACGTTCAATCGATCTGGGTCGAACTGGAGCTCGCGATCGACAGCCAAGACTTGCGCCGCAAACGCTTCGTTGACCTCGACGAGGTCGATCTGTCCCAATTTTCGGCCTTCCCGCCGCAGCAGTTCTCGCACGGCGGGAACCGGGCCGAGGCCCATTAACGCAGGGTCAACACCGGCGACCTGCCAGCCGACGATTCTCGCCGCGGTCGACACGCGCCAACGCTGCGCCGCTGCCTCACCGAGGACGACCATCGCCGCCGCACCGTCGGTGATTCCGCAACTGTTCCCGGCGGTCACCGTGCCGGAGGCGTCGAACACCGGCGGAAGTTTCGCCAGCCCCGCGGCCGTGATTCCGTCGCGCGGGTGCTCGTCGGCGACGATTCGCAGCGTGCCCTCCCGGCTCGGGGCGTCGACCGGAACGATCTCGGCAGCGAAGGCATTCGACTGCCGAGCCGCTTGGCAACGCTGCTGGGACCGGGCGGCGAACGCGTCCTGCTCCTCCCGCGAGATGGAGTAGCGTTCGGCGAGGGTCTCGGCGGTCTCGCCCATCA
>JANNRU010000130.1:0-1733 GCA_031401755.1 Acidobacteriota bacterium
GCGCCGTGGCCGCCTCGATTCCCGAGAAGTGCTGATCGAGATCGAGCTTTTCGTTCGGCGCGTGCAAGTTGTCCTCGTTCAGCCCGATACCCATCAGGATCGTCGGGACGCGGAGCAGGCGCTCGAAGGTCGCGACGACCGGGATCGAGCCGCCCTCGCGCACGAAAACCGGCCGGCGTCCCCAGGTCCGCTCGAGCGCGCGCGCGGCGGCGCGTAGCGCCGGATGATCGATCGGGGCGACCCAGGGATCGCCGCCGTGCAATTCGCGCACGCTGATTCGGACCGACGGGGGCGCCATTTTCTTAAGATACTTGGTGAACAGGCGTCCGATCTCGGCCGGGCGCTGATCGGGTACGAGTCGCATCGAGACCTTGGCGTGAGCCTTCGCCGCGATCACGGTCTTGGCCCCCTCACCGGTGAAGCCGCCCCAGAGCCCGTTGATCTCCACGGTTGGGCGAGCCCACAGCCGCTCCAGGGTCGAATAGCCATGCTCGCCGAAGAGCTCGGGCGCCCCGATCGCCTCGGCCCATTTCTTGTCGGAATGCGGCAGCGCTTCGAATTCGCGGCGCTCGGTCCGACTGAGTTTGCGCACGCGCTCGTAGAATTTCGGGATCGTGACCCGCCCGCGGTCGTCCTTTAGCGCGGCGAGCAGCTTGGCCAGCGCCATCGCCGGATTGACGACGGAGCCGCCGAAGGTGCCGGAATGCAGGTCGCGGTCGGTGCCCTCGACCGTGATCTCCATGTAGGCCAAGCCTCGCAAACCGTAGCAGATCGTCGGCAGACCCTTGGCGAACATCGCGGTGTCCGAGATGACCACCACGTCCGCCGCAAGTCGCGCGCGTTCCTCGACGAGAAAGGGCTCGAGATTCGGCGAACCGATCTCTTCCTCGCCTTCGATCACGAACTTGAGGTTGACCGGACAGTCTCCGCTGGTTTTTAGGTGCGCCTCCAGCGCGTCGATATGAATCAGGAACTGTCCTTTGTCATCGGAGGCCCCGCGAGCGTAGAGTCGGCCGTCACGAATCGTCGGCTCAAACGGCGGCGTTTCCCACAGTTCGAGCGGGTCGACCGGTTGGACATCGTAATGGCCGTAGACCAGCACGGTCGGTCGGCCCGGAGCACCGAGCCACTCCGCGTAGACGATCGGGTGACCCTTGGTCTCCCGGATTTCGATGGTCGTGCAGCCGGCCGCCTGTAGCCGGTCGCGCACCCACTCGGCGGCGCGGCGCACGTCGGGTTTGCGCTGCGGGTCCGTGCTGACCGACGGCAGGCGAAGTAGCGTCTTCAGCTCTTCCAAGTGGCGATCGCGATTCTCTTTCAGATAAGTAGTCAGAGCGCTCATCGAAGCTTCCTTTCGCCGATCGTGAATAATGATCAGGGTAGTACGTCGACCCCGGTCTCAGAGGGTCAGGCCCTGCCTAGAGGCCAGCGATTCAAGGGCCCGCAGGCCCGGCGCCGCGTCGGTTCCGCCCGCGCCGCGATCCAGCCCCTGTGCCGCCGCGCGCAACATTCGCAGCGCGAGCTCACCCAAGTCCAGCCGTCCCAGTCGGCCGGCTAACCCGTGTCGTGCACCCTCGACGAGCGCCTCTCGCCATGCGGTCGGCGAGTCGAAGGCCGACGTCGCCTCGAGCGCCGCCCCGAGCGCATCGCCATCGTAGAGGATGCCGGTCCAGAATGACGGCACCGCGAAGTTCCAGGAATCCGGCTGCAAGTCGGCGCTGCGGACCTCGATG
>JANNRU010000131.1:0-6412 GCA_031401755.1 Acidobacteriota bacterium
GACCGACATGTCGATCCAGGGGCGCGGCTTTTTCGTACTCCAGTCTGCCGACGGACTCACCTACGCCCGGGCGCGAAACGACAGCAACAACGCCGACGGCGCGCTGGTTTCGAGCGGCGGAGAGTTCGTTCAGGGATTCACCACCAAGGACACGAACGGAAACGTGGTCGACTCGGGCGCTCTATCGAACGTCACGATTCCCTCCGGACTGATTGCCCCGCCACTGGCGACATCGAACTTTTTCACCAGCATGAACCTCAACGCGAATTACGCGGCGCCGTTCGCCACCACGACTGCGATCTACGACTCGCTGGGTGCGGTGCACAACATGACCATGACCTTCACACCCGCGGACACCGACGCGACTTTGGGCAACGACGCCTGGAACTACGAGATCACGATGGACGGCGCGGAGGTTACGGGTGGGACTCCAGGAACGCCTGAGACGCTCAATAGTGGCGTGGTCCGGTTCGATCCGGACGGCCGGCTCATCGCCCCGGCGGCGAACGTGACCTTCAATATTGCGGGGTTCACCAACGGCGCCGCGGCCCAGGACATCGAGTGGCGCCTGTTCGATGGGACGGACGGACTGCTGACCGGATTTGCCGGAACCTCCGCCGTGACGTCGACGAACCAGAATGGCTACGGATCAGGCGAACTGCGCTCGCTGCTGATCGACCAAACCGGGTTGGTTTCCGGAATCTTCTCCAACGGCGCCAGTCTGCAACTGGCCAAGGTCGCACTGGCGAGCTTCAACAACGAAAACGGTCTGTTACGAAATGGTCAGAACACGTTCGTTGAAACGAGTAACTCCGGAAGCGCGACGATCGGGGCCGCGGCCACGGGTGGGCGCGGGGCGGTGGTCTCGGGTGCCCTCGAACTGTCCAACGTGGACATCACCGAAGAGTTCACCGACCTGATCATCAGCCAGCGCGGATACCAGGCCAACAGCCGCGTGATCACCACGGCCGACGAGGTGATCCAGGAGTCACTGAATCTGAAGCGGTAATCACGGGTCGAATCCTCGTCCGTTGGCCCGCTCGGCACCCGCCGCGCGGGCCGTTTTCTTTCTTCAATCCGCCGGTATCCTTGCCGGAGGGGTTTCCGGTGCGTATGCTGTGGGTGTTTACCAATCGTGTCTTCCCATCCTCGCTGAACTCACGGCAATGACGACCCACCTCGATCCTTCTCCCGAATCGATGTACGTGGAAGAGTTGCGCAACTTCCAGGAGTTGCTGCAAGCGATCCGCCCCTCGCCCGGTGCGCTCCCGCAACTTCCCGGGCTGGACATCGCCGGGCTGACGTTGCCGTTGCGCGGCCAGGTCGGGGGTGATCACATCATCTATATAGACTTCAACCGGCGCTACGATCTCGACGGACGGATCGCCGCGGCTCAAGCCGCCGGACTGACCGAGGTCGCGGAAAATTTGGAGCAGAATCGGCACCGCGCGGGGATCCTCCTCGCCGACGTTTCGGGCCACCGAATCACGGACGCGGTCTACGCCGCGATGCTCCACCAGGCCTTCTTGCTCGGGACCCGCTACGAGTTGGACATCTCGGGCGAGATCACCACCCGCCTGTTCGAGCACATCAAGACTCGCTTCTACGAGTCGTCGCATTTCAATCGCTACCTGACCATGATCTACGGCGAGATCTCGCATCTTGGCCGGTTCCGTTTCATCTCGGCCGGCCACCCGCCCCCTGTCGTCTTCTCCCGCAAGTTCGGCAAGCTCATGGGCATCAGCAAGGACCGCAGCGTGACCTTCTCCCCGGTCGGAATGTTCCCGTCGAGCGTAGGCATGGACGAAAAGCGTCACTTGCCGAACTACGGCTACGAGGAGCGCTACGCGGTGAACGAGATCAACCTGCTCGGGGCGGGCGATCTCTTGATCCTGGCCACGGATGGTTTTTTCGATCACGCCGACGGCAACTGGTTCCCTGCGCCGTTCGAGAGCGTCCTGAGCGACTCTTGTGACAAGTCCGCCGCCGATATCTGTTCGGTGATCCAGCAGCGGTTCCTCCGGTTCGCGCAGCCCGTGGACGATGTCAGCGTGGTCGTCATCAAGAAAAGTTGAACGCGGCTCGTCGGGTCCTGACCTGCCTCGCGCTCTCGCTTCCGGCCTGTGACCGGAGCGCCCCCGAAGTCGTCGTCCCGCCGGCGGCCAGGGTCGAGGCCGAGACGATTTGCGCTCCCATCCGCATGGTTCGGGTCGTCCTGCAGGACGATTCGGCAGAGAACGCCCCGACCGTCACGATCCACCGGCTGGGAACACGCTACGGGCGCGTCGACGTCCGTGCTGCCGATGGCACGGTACGCTCGACGATCGTGGATGAGCCGGAATCCTGGATCGTCGACTCGGCTACGAACCGCGTGACCCACCATCGGGACGAGCGGCAGGCTCCCCTCTTACGGTTGCGCCTATTCGGGGGTGCGCGCTATCCGGACTGGATTTCCGAGCTGGAGGTCGGCTGCGAGATCGACTTCTTCACCCGGAACGGAGTCGCCGGAGGGGTCGAATCGACCATCGAGGGCACGGTACGGGTGCGGCTCATCTCGCGCGAAGGCTTCGAGGTCCGGCTCGAGAGCGACCCGGTCTCAGACCGCCCGCGGCAGGTGATCCTGCACGACGACGGCGTGCTCGTCGGCTTCGTCGACTACTTGGAGTACACCGCCGACCTGAAGCCTCGCCTCGAGCTTTTCAAGCCCTGATCGGTCGTCGAGTTCGCGCCGTATGCCGCGAGTCCCTTGTATCGGGAGGCCGTATCGGTGTAGCGTCCTTAGCGGACGCTGCGGAAGGCGGATTCATGCTGATCGGTGTTGGCCAGACCCTTTCGCACTACCGCTTGCTGAAAAAAATCGGCGAAGGCGGAATGGGAGAGGTCTATCTGGCTGAGGACACCTCGCTGAAACGCCGGGTGGCCTTGAAGCTCCTCCCCGAGTCGATGGCGACCAACCCCGAAGGGCTGACACGCTTTCGGCGCGAGGCGGAAGCAGTCGCCGCTCTCAATCACCCACACATCGTCACGCTCTACTCGATCGAGGAGATCGGGGATCTGCATTTCCTGACCATGGAGTACGTCGAGGGGAACAGCCTGGCCAACCTCATCCGACCGGGCGGGGTCGAGTGGCCGCAATTGATCGAGATCGCCTGCGAAATCGCCGAGGCGCTCTGTGCCGCTCACGAGCGAGGGATCGTCCACCGAGATCTCAAGCCGGCGAACGTCATGCTAACCGCGGAAGGACGGGTCAAGGTTCTCGATTTCGGCCTGGCCAAGCTCGGTGGCCGTCGCGAGGAACCCTTGGCCGCCAGCGGGCCCTCCGCACCCACGCAACGGGGCCCCTTGACCAGTGCGGACGCGATCGTCGGTACCGTTCCCTACATGGCGCCCGAGCAGTTGAAGCACGAGCCCGTCGACGCCCGCACCGATCTGTTCGCCTTCGGAGTTCTGCTCTACGAACTCGCCGCGGGACGACGGCCGTTCGAGGGCAACAGCCCGGCCGAGACGGTCTCAGCGATCCTCCGCGATACCCCCCCGCCGATCGCCGACTCCGGCAGGGATGTCTGCCAGCCGTTCGAGAGCATCATCGAGCACTGCCTGCGGAAGGATCCGTCGGAACGTTACCCATCGGCAAGCGCCCTGCTCGCTGATCTGCGCGAGCTTCGAAACAGGCACGACGACGGCTCGTCCCGTCCGGGGCGCGCCCGCCGCGCGGTCGCGGCCGCGGTCAGCATCGCGCTTCTCGCGATCGTCGTGATCTCTCTATCCCAGTTGCGACGCCCCGGTACCGAGAACTCGGCTCCGCAAACCGAACTGGCCTCGATCGCGGTCCTTCCATTCGTCAACCTGGGTCCGGAAGGCGAACAAGATTACTTTTCCTACGGCCTGTCGGAGGAACTTCTCAACTCACTGGCTCAGATTCCGGCGCTCCGCGTCATCAGCCGCACATCGTCGTTCCAGTTCAAGGGCAAGAACCAAGACATTCGGAAGATCGGCGCGCTACTCGGGGCGAACAACATCCTCGAAGGCAGCGTGCGGAGATCCGGACGGCGGATTCGAATCACCGCGCAGTTGATCGACGCGACTCAGGGCACGCACCTGTGGTCGCAGACCTTCGAAAAGAACCTGGACGACATCTTCGACGTCGAGGACGAAATCTCCCGAGCGGTCGTGCAGTCGCTTCGCGTGACCCTACTCGGAGATCGATTTCTCGACCCTCCGCCGCAACCGAACCCGGAGGCGTACACGTTGACCCTCCAGGGCGGCTATCTCGCGCAACGTGGGACCGAGCGCGACCTCGACACCGTGCTCGATTATTACCGTCGCGCGCTGGCGATCGATCCGAAGTACGCGCCGGCCCACGTGGGTTTGGCTCGGACCTGGATCCGACTCGGGGACAACGGTCAACGACCGGTCGCCCAAAGTTACGCCGAAGCCCGCGCCGCAGCGAACCGGGCGCTCGAGCTGGACCCGAACCTGGCCGCGGCCCACGCCGCGCTCGGCACGATCCAAATGTCGTTCGATTGGTACTGGAAGGCTGCGGGCGAGTCGTTCGAGCGGGCGAGTCAGCTCGATCCGAACAACTACGTGTCCCACGTCGCCATGCTCTCCTTTACCTCGGGTCGCTTCGAGGAAGCAATCGAACTGTTTCGCCAAGCGCTCGCACGAGATCCGCTACAGCCGGCAACGACGGCCAACTTGGCCTTCGCCTGCTACTACGCGGGCCATCTCGAAGAAGCGAGGGCGTTGGCGCGCACGGTCGTCGATTTGAATCCGGGAATCAGTCGCGGCCACTACCGTCTGGGGTTGATCGACCTCGCCCGAGGTCATCCGGATTCCGCGCTCGCCGAATTCGAACAAGAATCGTCCGACATCTGGCGACTTGCAGGCCTTCCGCTGGCCTATCACGCCCTAGGCCGACTCGCGGAGGCCGACGAGAAGCTGGCCGAGTTCACCAAGACTTTCTCCAACGACTCGGCCTATCAGATGGCAGAGATCTATGCGTATCGCGGTGAGACCGATTCCGCGTTCAAGTGGCTCGACCGTGCCTATGCGGAGCGTGACACCGGGTTGACGCAGATCAAGGGCAATCCGTTGTTAAAAAATCTGGTAAGGGATCCGCGGTTCAACGCGATTCTGGTCCGGCTCGAGCTAGCCTCCTAGGCGCCAAGTCGCCTTTGGAGCCCAGCGCGTGCAGCGACCCCGGTAGGGTCGGGGACTGGCGCGGTGCCCCGTAGATGGGGCCGTCTGGTCCATTTACTCGCGCGACACTTGATCCGAGGTTCGAGAGCGGCCAGACTGGGATTCCGTCGACTGGGAATTCGCGTGTAATGCTTGGCGACGGCGCGGAGTCCGGCCCATGTTGCATTCGAGTCGCGAGAGTTGTGAACATGGGTGAGCATCGGCGCCGAGCGGTCGCCAAATGGCGGAGTGAGAAATCCCGAAGATGCTAGGTCGCGTGTCGATGGTAGTAACGCAGCATCCCGCCGAGGCGTTCGCGGCATCGAACCGGTTCGGAACCCGTCCCAAGCGCTTCGGGCTCGATGAGCGTGTTGGCGAGCCCTTGGTGGTTCCTCTCGGCGTGGTAGTGGGCGACGTACTCCCGAACCGCGCGGCGCAGCGATTCCTCCCTGAAGAAGATCATCGGGTCGAGACACTCCGATTTGATTGAAAGCATGAATCGCTCGATCCAGGCGTTCACATTGGGCGACCGTGGCGGGAGACGAACAGCTTCCGTACCGGCATCGTCAAGCAAGGCGCGGAAAGCCGCCGTGAACTTGGAGTCGCGGTCCATCAGGCAGAACCGTTTCTCGCGGAGAAAGCCATCGACGGGATCGGTGAGGTTCCGCCCGACCTGGCGAACCCACGCTTCGTCCGGGCTCGGTGTCAGACCGGCGAAGTAAACGCGGCGGCTGCGCAGGTCGATGGCGAACAGGACGTACATCGTGACCAGCCCTCGCCGGCCCCACATCTCGACGGTCGTGAAGTCGATCGCGGCGATCGTCGCCCAGTGCGCACCGAGGAACGTGCTCGAAGCCGTTCGGCCGCCGCGTTCGGGAGCCAGGTCGATGCCATTTCGCTTCAAGATGTTGGCGATCGTCGTTCGGGCGACACGATGACCGAGATTGGCGAGGGCGCCTTCGATCCGAGAGTAGCCCCAACGCGGATTGTCGCGGGCCGTGCGGAGGACGAGTCGCTCGATCTCCTTCATCACTTCCGGACGGCCCGGTCCGCGCGGCGTCTTTCTCTGATTCCACTTGGCGGCCACGAGCTTACGGTGCCAGGCCAGGATCGTGTCGGGGGAGAACAGACACGCGAGATCAGCCAGCGCCCTTCGTCCCAGCGCCTTGCCAGCAACAGCCAGCCGTCGGCGTTGTTCATCGTTGAGCCGGAGCCGGCGTCCCCCGAGTTG
>JANNRU010000132.1:0-3525 GCA_031401755.1 Acidobacteriota bacterium
CCGGCTCGAGATCACCCCTGGGTTCAGACTCCCGGCCGGATCTCCGCCAGCGTCCAGTTCGCTGACCGCGATCTTCGCTTGCGAGTTGCACGCGTACGAGCCCTTGTCGAACTGGACAGAAGAGCCCAAGCAAACGCCACCGGTGACGGCCACCGCGTAGCGCTGCGCGGCGTCACCGGCGCCGTTGGTGATCGCGCTGACGCGAACCGTCCAGGTCCCGACTTCGATCTGGTTGTCGTCTGCCGGGTTCGGGTCGGTCAGGGCGTCGCCGATCGCGTCCGGCGAAAGGAAGATCCCTTCGGTCGGATTCCGATTGTCCCTCGGCGAGTTCGCACAGGTCTGCAGGCTCCATTGCCGCGAGTCGATCTGGTTGGAGCCGACGAGGCCCGCGCAGTCTTCGAGAGCATCCAAGACGCCGTTGCGGTTATTGTCGTCCGTGAAGTAGTTGCCGAAATAGATCTTGCCCGAGGGCGACTGCACCTCGAGATTCAGATCGTTGATCAACGCCGAACCCGCGTTCTCGACCCACGCCAGTGCGACGCGCACTTCGTCCGTCGGGTCGCAGACCACGAACGTCGAACTCTGCGTCACCGGGCTTTGCACGTTGATCGTGCCCGCCAGGCCCAGGTTGTTCACACCGCCGCCGCCGACCAATCCGCCGTCGGCCACGATCAAGCCCGTCGGGCTTGGTGGCCAGGTCTCGAGCGGCAACACGTTGTCGAGCTGAATTCGACCGTAGCCCTGCTCGTTATTGAAGCGGAAGGCCTTGGTCAGGTTGAATCCGTTCATGAAATCGGCGGACGAGATCAACAGTGCCTTGACCAGGGCACCGGAGATGTTCGCCACGCGGTTGCCGTTGACTTGAGCCCCCGTGGGGTAGAAACCCTGTTGGAAGTAGTCACGAACCAGAAGAGCCGCTCCCGCCGCCGCGGGCGATGAGAAGCTCGTCCCCTCGATTCCCGCGATGACGTCGCAACGCACCGGGTTCAGTTGGTCGTTGTCGTTCGAACGGCACGCGAACTCCGACGCCAACCCGAGGTTGCCGCCGCCGGGCTCGTCGCCGGGCGCCATCAACTGCGGCGCAATTCGGTTGACGCCGGTGCTTACTGCGGGACCGACGCTCGAAAAGAATGCGCGGCTCTCCGGGCCCGGGGGGTTTGATCCGGCGGCCAACGCATTACGGCTGGCGCCGATCGCCAAGCCGTTCTTGGTGGTCGCTGGCGTGCCCAAGGTCAATTCGTCCGGAACCCCGTCCAAGTCGTCGTCCGCCCCGGCATTTCCGGCCGAGACGAACACCATCGAGTCGCCCTTGTCCTTGATGAACTGGTCGATGTCGGAGGCGTTCGAGGTGTACGCGTTGCTGTCCGCGCCCCATGAGAAGTTCACGATCCGTGCGTTGTTCGTCGTGTACGAGGTTCCGAGCGCGCCAGTCGCGGCGCCGTTGTAGAGGTCACCCGGAGAGATCGTGTCCTGCAACGGATCCGAGCAAGAAACGTTTGCCGGGGTGATCTGTCCGTCGTAGCCGACAAGCACGGCGCCTGGCGCCACGCCGTCCAGATCCCAGGGGTTGTTCTGCTGGTCCAGTGCAGTCCAGTTCCCACCGTAGGCCCCGCAACTGCCCGCGGCGCCGACGATCGTCGTCGCGTTGCCGAGCGCGGTTGCCGCGACCACGTGTCCGTGCGTGAACCCGCCCTGCTGCGCGTTGTCGCAACCGCTTGTGTCGCCGGATCCACCGAAAGCTGTCGTGCTTTGATTGATCCGAACCTTGCGGTGCGTCAGTCCCGGACTTCCGGCGTCAGCGCGGCAGTTCGAAAGGTCGCCCGCGTCCAACTGGAAACCGCTGTCCAGCACCATCAGGACCTGCGGAAAGATGCCGAGGGCGACGCCATTTCCGCTGCCGTTGATCCCGACCGCATGGAACGGCGTGGCTCCGGAGCCGTACTCGCCCGTCTGCATCGTCACGGTCGTTTCTTCGGCGTGCGGACGCATCTCGAGCGATTCGGAAACCATGGACACCGCATCGATCGCGGCGACGTCGGCCAGTCGCGAACGATGGATGTCGATGATGACGGTGTCCGGGTAGACCGAGGTGACCGTCGCGCCGAGGGCGGTCAGTTTCGAGGCCACCGCTTGCGCGTCTTCACCCGCGAAGATCTGCACTTCCAAGCTGTAGACGTCGGAGAGCGCTTTCATCGGGTTCGCCAGCGGCGTTCGCCCGATGGTGGGTTCCAGTTTGAACCCAGGCTGGAACGGTTCGACCGCCAGCAGCGCGCGCGATCCGGCGATCGCGTCGTGGGCTGCCGGTGTCAATCGCGCGACCAATGCCGACACCGGCATCGCACCCACGATCGCGCCGCCCAGTCCTTCGATCAGTTCGCGGATGACCGCGGCCTCGTCGCCCGCGTCCGGGGCGAATTGGACGATGAAATACTGCGCCGGTCGTTCGTTCAGCTTGTTCGACGTCTTCAACTGTTGCGGCAGGAGCCGCTCGACGTCACCCGCGGTCAGCTTGAACGAACCCACCTGCGTGACGAGCACGCCAGGTGCGCGGTCCTGGTCCGGCGAAACCTCGCCATAATAGGGTCCCGCCGCGTATGGCCAGGCATAACTGGCGCGTGCATAAGTGGCTGCCTTCCGGAAGCTACCGTCGGCATCCTGATTCGGCTCTTTCTGGCGCATGCTGCCGTCGTCGTTCTTGTCGCGGCCGTCGAACACGGACTTCTGCGCAAAAATCGACGGAGCGCATACGAGCGCCATTAGGGCCGCGAGCGCGATAATCGCGCGGCGTCCTGTATCAAAACGCATCGTCATACCCCTCCTCCTGACAGTGGGTTGCAACTAGAAAACACTCTGAAAGCTTTTAACTCTTCGCCCCCCTCCGAGGGCTGGCGATGTTTTACGGTGATGGGGGGGGTCTGTCAAGGAAACTAGAGGTTCATATCGCGGACGGAACGGCCGCAGGGGCGGTCGCGACCCAATCGTGATAACGTCCGCCGCGGACTGGCGATCCGCGCGTCGGACGCTACCCACGTCGGCCCCGATCCGCGAGTGACGCTGATGGCATCCCCGGTACTTGGACTCGTCCAAAAACGACGTGCGGTCGTCGATTCGCTCCGCGGATTGCCCGGAATCATCGTCGCGCTGTCGGGCGGAGTGGACAGTGCGGTCCTTCTCGCCCTCGCGGTGGAGGCGATGGGTGCGGAGCGGGTCATCGCGGTCACGGGAGCCTCGGCTGCTGTCTCGTCATCCGAAATCGACGACGCCGCCGCAGTTGCCAGGCAGCTCGGGGTTCGCCACGAAATCAGGCAGACCGGGGAACTCGGTCGTGAAGCTTACAGATCGAATCGGGGCGATCGATGTTTCCATTGCCGGACCGCCTTGTTCGACGTCCTGGGCATTCTGGCGGAGGAGTGCGGTCGTCCCGTGCTTGCCTACGGTGCAATCGCCGACGACCTCGAGGATCACCGACCAGGAATGAAGGCCGCGGCAGATCGAGGGGTGCTCGCGCCTCTTCTCGATGCCGGA
>JANNRU010000133.1:0-5001 GCA_031401755.1 Acidobacteriota bacterium
CGTATCGACCAGTATCGGGATCGCCTTGTTCCCCGACGACTGCGACGACGCGCAATTGCTGCTGCTGCGGGCCGACGTGGCGTTGCAGCACGCGAAGTCGTCCGGAGGGAACGACTACCATTTCTACACTCGGGAACTGGAAATTCGCTCTCGCGAGCGTCAGACCCTCGAAGGCGCGCTTCGGAGAGCGCTCGCGGCCGACGAGTTCGTCGTCCACTACCAACCGTTGATCGATCTGCGGACGGAGAAAATCTTCGGCGTAGAAGCCCTCGTCCGCTGGAACCACCCGGAACGCGGATTGATCCCGCCGTCCGAGTTCATTCCCCAGGCCGAAGAGTTGGGACTGGTCGGAGCGATCTCGGAGTGGGTACTCGATCGCGCCACGTCGCAACATCGTTCGTGGCGCGAATCCGGAATCGACGGAGTTCGACTGGCGGTGAACATCTCGGTCGACCAGTTGCGGCAAAGAGATCTTCCGCTGAAGGTCTCGCGTGCCCTCAACGCCGCCGGGATGGCGCCGGGGCAACTGGAGCTGGAGATCACGGAGAGCGGGATACTGAGAGATTATCGACGGTGCATTCGCACGCTGGACGACCTCAAATCGCTGGGGGTTCGGATCTCACTCGACGATTTCGGCACGGGACAGGCGTCATTGAACTACCTCAGGAGTTTTCCCGCGGACACGGTCAAACTGGATCGTTCCTACGTTTCTCAGATCGGAGCGAGCGAGAGCGATACGGCGATCGCCACTGCAATCCTGGCGCTCGCTGAGAGCCTGCACATGGACATGATCGCGGAAGGCGTGGAAACCTCGGCGCAACTCCGATTCCTCGCTGACCGTCGCTGCCATCGTGTTCAGGGGTTCTTGTTCAGCGGCGCTCTCCCGGAACCTGCGATCCGCGCGCACTTGCATGACGGAGCGGCAGCGTTGATCGGCGGCGCGCGGGAGATCTCAGTCGCCGGCGGCCCCGACTGAAGCGCTGCGCGCGGATCGCTGAACCATGGCGACCATTCCCATCAGTCCCATGCTCTTGCCCATCGACAATTCGTCGCCGAACAGTCGGTAGACCAGGTCACCGCTGACGCGTGCCACTAGATCGAGCGGCGCACCGGAGAGCGTCTCGGTCAAGATCACGGCCATGGCCTTGGCCGAGATGCCTTGCGGATTCTCCACGGCAAAATGGAAGTCGAGCGTCCCGTCCTCTCGTGCCACGGCAAAGAGGTAGACCTCCGACTCGCAGGCCGGCGTACGATGCTCGTCGCCGTAGGGTCGCGTCGCGATCGTCGACGGAACCGGCTGCCAGCGCTCCGCCGTTTCGATCAGGGCGTTGATCCTTTCCGACCGATCGACCAAGAGATCGAAGCCGTCGAGCGCTCGGGAGAGTTGCCCGGGAATTGCCGGTGAGTCCGCGGTCACTTCTCGATTGGGACGTTGACCAGGTTGCCCCATTCCGTCCAACTCCCGTCGTAGTTGCGGACCTGCTTGAACCCCAGCAGGTAGGTCAGCACGAACCAGGTATGGCTGCTGCGTTCTCCGATCCGGCAGTAGACGATCACGTCATCGTCGTCAGCCAAGGACTTCTCGCGTTCATAAATCTCGCGCAATGCGTCGGCGGCCTTGAACGTCCCATCATCGGCATTTATCGCGCGAGCCCAAGGCACGCTCGCCGCACCAGGAATGTGGCCACCGCGCAGGGCGCCTTCGTTCGGATAGTCCGGCATATGCATGCGCTGCCCCGTGTACTCCTCGGGCGACCGGACATCGACCAGCGGCCGTCGCGCCTGGACATGATCGAGGACCTGCTCGCGGAAGGCTCGGATCTCGTTGTCGTTCCGCCGGACCTCCGGGTATTCGCTGCGAGCGAAACTGGGCCGGTCCCGAGTCATCGGACGTCCTTCTTTCACCCACTTGAGCCGTCCGCCGTCCATGACTCGTGCGTTGGTGTGGCCGAAGAGCTGGAAGACCCAGAACGCGTAGCACGCCCACCAATTGTTCTTGTCGCCATAGAAGACGACGTTCGTATCACGGGTCGACCCGAGACGAGACATCAAGTCGCGGAACGCGGACGGGTCGAGGTAGTCCCGACGGAGCGGATGGTTGAGATCGCGGACCCAGTCGACCTCTGACGCCCCGGGTATGTGTTCCGAGGGATAAAGCAACGGATCCTCGTTGGACTCGATCAGTCGAACGTTTGGATCGTCCGCGTGCTTGGCGACCCAGTCGGTCGAAACAAGGACCTCCGGGCGGTGATACCGCCGGTCAGCGAACTCGCTCATAAGAATCTCCTATTCGCCCGTTGGGGGACCGACCGAAAGCGTACCATTTTGGTACTCTTCTCGACCACAGCACGCCGGTGTCCGAGGGAAGTCTGAATCTGGTCGGCCCGGCCCTACGAATCCCACAATGTCAAGGTTTTCGGTTTCTTCCCGGTTTGTCCATGAAATATTGTAGACAACACATTGACGCGACTTGCGCATCAGCTTACAATTCCGGTAGATGACGGGCGTGGGAAACAACTCTTCGCCCGAGCATCAGTCAGGAGGGACCATGGCATACGCGCCCTTCACATCGACGCCCCGATTCTCTCGACGGCCCCGCGGACTTCGCCCGGGACAGGGATCGCACGAGTCCTTGCTTCCGGTCTACCTCGAGGACATGGGACGCACGGATCTCTTGGATCGCGATGAAGAGTTCCGGCTCGCCAAGGAGATGAAAGAGGCTGGTATCGCGTTTTCGATGGCTCTCTCCGGGCTCGATCGAGCATCGAGGTCCAAGCTTTTCGGAAAATCGGCGGCCGCAGGGGAAGTTCGCGTGGCGGTCAAGAACTCCGACGAGGTCTGGGCCCGAATCGAGGAGCTGAGCCGCTGCGGGGAAGCCGCGTTTCAGCGGATCGCGATCGCCGCGAGACCATCGAAAGTACGCATGGACTCTGCGCGGGATGCGTTGGTCACAGCTAACCTGAGACTCGTCGTGCACGTGGCTCGTCAGTTCGCCGGCTCGGGACTGCCGCTGTTGGATCTCATCCAAGAGGGCAACATCGGGCTGATCCGCGCCGTCGACATGTTCGACGCCGACCTCGGCAACCGCCTGTCAACTTACGCCTTTTGGTGGATCAAGCAGTCGATGGACCGAGCGATCGCCAGCAAGGGGAGGATGATTCGCGTCCCGATCTACCAGTACAACATGCAGAAGAAAATCGCCCGGGCCGTGCGGCCCCTGTATGCGGAGCTGGGACGCATGCCGACCGCCGAAGAAGTCGCGAACCGGATCCAAGACGAATCACCGAGCGACGTCGCGCTCGCGATGTCTTTGGCGCGCGAGCCCCAGAGCCTCGACGAAATCCGTGCCGACTCGACGGGCCACCCTCTTCTGGAGCGCTTGGAGGATACGTCGAACGTTCCTCCGGATCGGCTGATGTTCGATCGTCAGATCGTCGATCGCATCCGTCGGGCGATCGTCGAGGTGCTGACGCCGCGAGAAGCCCGCATCGTGCGATTGAGATTCGGTTTTGAAAGCGATCGGCCGTGCACTCTTGAAGAGGTCGGGCGGGCGGTGCGACTCTCGCGGGAAAGGGTCCGACAGCTCGAAGCCCAGGCGGTGGCCAAGCTTCGTCAGTCCGGATTCCTTGGACGAGAGCTGTCGTACGCCCGCGGCATGTGAGGGCAGAATCGGTCGGGGCGTCGCCCTAGCCCGACAGGAGGGGGCTGGCGCGAGTGATGGCGATAAAATCGTTCGCATCGAGCGCTGCCCCGCCGATGAGCCCTCCGTCGATGTGCGGCTCCGAGAACAAATTCGCCGCATTGTCCGGTTTAACGCTGCCTCCGTAAAGGATGCGGAGGCTCTCCGCGTAGCTGGCGCCGAAGAGCCTCTCGGCCCGGGCTCGAAGCGCCTCGTGGGCCTGGCGGGCCTGGGCCACGCTGGCCGTCCTCCCAGTGCCGATCGCCCAGACCGGTTCGTAGGCGACGACGATCGCGTCAGGCGCGGCGCGCAGCCCGCCGAGCGATCCTTCGAACTGTCCGTGTATCACCTCGAGCGTCCGGCCCGCATCGCGCTCGGTCAACGTCTCTCCGACGCAAACGATCGGGATGAGACCCGCGTCGAGCGCCGCAAACGCTTTCTTCCGAACCAAGCTGTCGCTCTCCCCGTCTCGTCGTCGCTCGCTATGCCCGACGATCACGAACCGGCAGCCGAACTGGCGCAGCATGCCGGCCGAGATCTCGCCGGTGAATGCGCCTTCGCGCTCGTGATGAACATTCTGTGCGCCCAGCGCCAGGCGCTTGTCGACCAGCGCGTCTTGAACGGCGGACAGACTCGTGAAAGGTGGGCAGATCGCAACCTCCGGGCCGGCGGTCTCGGCGAGGCCGCGCTCGATCGCGGTCGCCAGCAGCACCGCGTCGGACGCGAGCCCGTGCATCTTCCAGTTGCCGACGATCAGACTGGCCCGCATCGCTCCCCGACTCCCCTCAGCGATCGGCGAGTGCCGAGAGTCCGGGGAGCTGTTTGCCCTCCAGAAACTCGAGCGACGCGCCCCCACCGGTCGAAACGTGACTAAACCGCTCGGCCAGTTCGAACCGCTCCGCGGCAGCGGCCGAATCACCGCCCCCGACGATGCTCAAGGCCCCGGAGGTGGCAGCGGCCTCACCGATCGCCCGTGTCCCCGCCGCGAACGCGTCCCACTCAAAGACGCCCATCGGCCCATTCCAAATGCGAGTCTGGGCGGCGCGAATGGCTGCGGCGAACTGTTCGATCGTGCGCGGACCGATGTCGAGCCCGATCCATCCCGCGGGGATATCTGCACCGCCGGTCACGAGCCGCTCGGTGTCGGGAGCGAACGTTCGTCCACAGACGTGGTCGAGGGGCAGGAGGAGTTCGACGCCGATCTCCTCCGCGCGGCGCAGGAGTGTCAAACAGAGGTCGACCAGTTCCGACTCGATGTGCGAAGCCCCAACGGTGCGACCTTGAGCAGCGAGAAAGGTGTAGGCCATCGCGCCGCCGATGAG
>JANNRU010000134.1:0-1681 GCA_031401755.1 Acidobacteriota bacterium
GCTGCTTGTCGTCGTCCAAGACATTGCTCATCCCGGCGTAGGAACACGAGTTCCCCGCCGGCGTCAACGTCTCGGACCGACACGACTAATGGCCGGTTTTCAGCTGTCGATCAATGGCCGGTTTTGGGTGTCCACCGAGGCGTTGTGCTGGGTGACTTCAACCGACGTCTAGCGCCCGATGAGCCGTTCTGGCGCGAGATCGACGACGGCGACCCGCCCAACGCCGACCTTTTTGGCACTAGCGAGAGCAAGGTCTCCAAGTGCTGGGATGGCGCCTATCCCCAATTCGTTGACCACATTGTTCTCGACAGACAACTCGCCGGCTGGATCGACAAAGGATCATTCACGGAACAGATCTACGACACCCAGGATTTCCCGTATCGCACCCTCCTCTCCGATCATTGCCCGATCTCTGTCACCCTCATCGCACCGGTCTCGCCAGAGAAGTAACCGTCGCCGGCTATCTCCCAACCGGGGTTCTCGCGGACTCTAACGCCCGTCGAGGTGTGTGTCGCCCCAACTCGCGATCGCGTGCCTCGCGAACCCCTGGGCCAAGAACAGATCCCGGGTCGCCCTGTAGACGTTGGTCACCGCGGAGTGCCGGATGGCGTGGAACGAGTACAGCCGATCGAACCCCGCCCGCTGCTGCCACGTGCGTCAGAGGAACGGGACCCGGCGCGTCGAGATCCGCCGCCGCGACTGGTTGCAGAACGGTGTATGGTTCGGTTCTAAGCCCGCCCCGCGCTTGCCCTCCTACTGCCAGATCTCCTCGAGCTTCGGCACGAGCCGGTCGGGGAGAAAGACATCGCCAGCCTGTTTCCCCTTAGCGATCTCGGCTCCGATCCGCACGGGCACGCGCGGAGTCCCAATTGAGGCGAGCACCTCGCCGAGGTTGAGTCCCACGATCTCCGCGAAGCGGAGTCCGGTACCGCGCGCGAAGGTTTTCGTACTGGTGCGGAAGCGGAGAAGCTCTCGACAGCTGAAGGTACCTGGGTGCTACGTCAAGCCCGACGCGCGGGCGTTGATCGACTCCTGGCTTGCAACCGGCGACGCGCTGGCCCGCGTTGCGAGTCGTCGTGGCGCGAAGCGCGAGCCGTCGTTGCAACGAACGGCAATGACTCTTCAGGTAGGTCGTACTCCGACGATCATGGACATGGGTTAGTGTTCGGTCTGGCGACTCCGGCGCTGTTCTGTCCCAATCCGCTCTCCACGCCATTCACGACGCCAGTCGTCAAGTAGAACGCGGCCGCGCCCGGACTCGGGGTGAACAGGTCCTCGGCCCAGGGGTCTGCGAGACTGCACCGCCGGGCTGCCATCGGATTCGACCCAGGCGCTTGGGTATAGACGCCGGAAACTCGTAATACGGCAAGGTCACCGCGGTAGTTGTTCCAGGCGTCGAACCCCGCTTCTTGCTGCCATTCCACGTAATCGGGGTAGAAGAAGCGGACCAGAATTAGGCCGTCATTCAGATCGCAGAGGTCGCCCTCGTAATCGTCGTCCATATCGCCTTGTTGCGGGTTGTGATCGAAGGCGCAGTTATCACAGGCGTCGCCAATCGCATCTGCGTCAAAGTCATCTTGGAACGGGTTGAAGTCGGCGGGGCAATTGTCACAGACATCGCCCCGAGCATCGTTGTCCGCGTCATCTTGGTCAGGGTTAGCGATGAAGACGCAACTATCAC
>JANNRU010000135.1:0-7173 GCA_031401755.1 Acidobacteriota bacterium
CTCGAGCTGTTGCTCGCGGAGCGTACGGTCCCGCTCGCCGATCGCGTGCGCCCGCTGGTCGAACCATCCACGCCGCTGGTCCCGGAGCTGGCCGTTCCGACCGTGGACCTGGCGCCATCCTCGACGAAGTAAAGTGGGTTCCCCAGTTGTTCCCTGCACTAATGTCCGTGGTCGACCGCCGTGGTCTAGGTCATTGGCTCACTTAGGTTCGAAGTCCACCACAACCGTCAGGTAGACCGCGACCGGCTTTCCCGCTTTTTTGGCCGGTTCGTATCGCCACTGCTCGATGGCGATCGTCGCGGCATCGGCAAAGGGTTTGCATTCGGCGCTGACGGCACCCGCAGGGCGTCCTTTCTGCTCCAAGAGTTCCGTACGGGTCGCGCAGCTCAGCACCGAATCGATGGTCGGATGCCCGTCCGTTTTAATGATGGCCTCCAACACGACCTTCGCGCCCTCCGCCGCGCGCTTCTCCGCCTCCGGGTAGATCGGCTGGATCCTGTCCGTAAGCACCGGCAGCACGAGGTCGTCGTTCAATGTGCGGATCGATTCGGGCGCCGGTCGCGGCCGCGCGACTTTCTCTGTTGCCGTGGTCGGTTCGTCGATAGTCTCGGATTCTTCTTCGAGGTCGGACTCGTACAATTCGCGGAGGAACTTCGCGGGCAGCAGCATCTCGATATTCGCGCGATCTGGGAAGAATTTCAGACCCGCCACGAAGCGCGCGGGAGTTTCTTCGATGACTTTGGCCGATGCTGTCTCGTCCTGACCGATGATTCGTCCAACCCCGTCGATGATCGCGCGAAGGTCGGCGGCAACGAAAAACCCCGCGCCCACCTCGAGCGGTGCAAAGTCCCCGGCGGTCAAACCGCCTTTGAGCGCGCGATCCGCGTGGCGACGACTGACGTCGCGGAGCATCGTCGCGGCCTCGGGGCCGTTGGCCGAAACGACCAGATCGCGAAACTGCCCCGTGTAGCCGCCGTACGCTGAGAACATCGCCTCGGCGAGCGGCGAACCTGCAGGGACCGCGTCGCTGGTCACCGCTTCGCTGACCTGGAATCGCTGCGCACGCAGCCCCTCGTCGGTCACGATCTCGTCACCGGCCACGATCAAGGGCTTGCCGTCTGGACCGGTCAGCGTCGCTACGCTGGCCAGGTTGGTGCTCGCGAAATCGACGCAGTCGTCACCGGAGCGGACGTTCTGGACGGAGACCATCTCCGCACCGCGCTCCTTGTCGGCCGCGAAATAGCCCGCATACTCGCCGCCGAGACACGTCAGCGACCGGTCCGTCATCTTGCGTTGCGGCGCGATCATCTCGGACAGCTCCGAGGGAACAAGCTCTTCCAACGCGGCGTAGTAGTCGCCGAAGAAAGTTCGCAGTCCACGCTCTAACGCGGGCGTCTTGCGAAACGATGCCATCCACACGGCGCCGGCGTGCCCCTCTGGCGCAACGAGCCGCGCGACGCTCGGGAAACCGACGGTCTGCTCGCGCAGGAACTCGTCGATCATCCCCCCGGGTCGCGGGATCAGCCGAAGGTGCACCATCGCCGAAGAATCGCGTTGCCCGAGCGCGAGGATCGCCCGCTCGGTGTGGTCGAGCACGAACTCGAAAGACTCGATGTACGGGGCGAGGAGCTTCATCATCACGGGCGAGTCCGGAGCGCCGGCGGGCGGCTTCGCGGCCGGATCGACCTTGGTCGCCGCCGCTGCGGACAACGGGCGCAGCATCCCCAACGCAGCCTTCGCGACCGGAGCGAGTGCAGTGATGTCGAGCTCCAGGCGCATCGCGCCCGACGGGGCTCCCGCGATCGGCGCCGGCATCGCGAATCCAGCCACGCTCGACCGGTTCGGCCCGAGGACGAGGTAACCGTCGCGCACGCCGACGTACCGAGTCGGTTCCCCGGTACGCTCGAACGCGCGCACGCCGTCCGCGCCCGCGGCCGGCACCGCCGCGCCGGCGGCCATCGCGGCGAGCCCTGCCTCAGAATCGCGCGTCGGGACGGCGAGGGTAAACCCCGACGCTCCCGGAGTCGGGCCGAAGGTCGTTGCCACGCCCACGACACGGCGTGCGGTGTCGATCCAATCCGCGTCGGCGAAGCTCGACGGCCTCAGCCAACCGAGCGCCAGGTCCCTCGCGGAGCCGGCTTTGGTCGGGCCGACGATGGCCGTCAGCTCCGCGTCCAACTGATCGTAGCTGTCGATCTCAAGCACGATCACGGGCCGGGGGGTGTCGGCAAGAGCGCCTGAACCGATGAGAGCCAGGCATCCTGCAAGAACCGCACGCAATCGCCACATGGTCGCACCTCGCTCGGTGTGAAATCGGACCTGATCGGCCGAACAGTAACACGGATCGGGGTTCACACGAAGTGAATGGACGACGCATGGCCAGGCCCGGTTGCCGTGGCGCAACGGGGCAAAACGGTAGCGCCACCGTGACTATCGGCAGTCCGGCTAGTCCCCCTTCTCATGAGACCAGGAGACCTACTTGACGCTTGAAATCGTTCCGTCGCGATATGTGAAAATCGTCACTCGACGAGAAATTGGATCGACTCTCGGATCTCTTCGACCCCGATCCACGACGGGTCGGATTTGAGTTGACGCAATATCAGCGCTATCGGACATTGAATTCGCTGTGCTGGCTGATGTCCAAGCCGACCAGTTCCTGCTCGGGCGTGACGCGCAAGCTGATCAGGCGGTCGGTGACCCAGTACAGGACGTAGGAAACTACGAACGCGTACGCGGTGACGATGACCAGGGCCAACCGGTGGAACAGCAAGGTCCGCGTCTCGCGCCAGAATCGCCGTGACCAGCATGCCGACGATCCCGCCGACCCCGTGACAAGGGAACACGTCGAGCGTGTCGTCGAGCGTCGACTTGGACTTCAGGTGCACGGCGAAGTTGCTGACCACGGAGGCGACGAGGCCGACCACGGCACCGATGCAGGCACCGAGCGCGGACGGGCGCCGATCCCGGGCCGCGGTCGCGTTGGCCGCGAGGGACGAGCCGGCGTTGAACCCGAACCATCCGAACCACAGCATCCCCGTTCCCAGCAGAACGCACGGGATGTTGGAGGCGACGTGCGTGCCGCCGCCCGGAAGAGACGAACGCGGTAGAGTACGCGACTCTCCGCACTCGGCGGCAACGCTGGCAACGCTTCGATGGCGCGCTCGGGAGCCAGGTGCTTTGCTATCGGTCGCCGGCTGTTTCCCCGGAGCGTCGCGCCATGGACACGTTGGTTTCATCGACACTCGGTACCGCCAAGCCCGGCGACCCTTGCCTCCTGTTGATCGTCGGTGCCGCGGGTGATCTGACCCAGCGATTGCTGATGCCGGCACTGCTCAATTTGGCCGAGGATCGGCTCCTGCCCGAGCGCTTCGCGGTGGTCGGCTTCGGCCTGGAGCCGTTTACCCACGAGCAGTTCCGCGCGCGGGTGTCGGCCGGCATCCGGCAGCACGCCACCCGCAGCCCCTTCGCGGAGGAAACGTGGTCCGAGCTGGTTTCGCGGATCTATTTCTTCAGCGGCGATTGCGATGACCGGTCGGCCCACGCGCGACTGGCGGACTTGCTGGCCGAGACCGATCTCCGACACCGGACGGAGGGAAACCTCCTCGTCTACATGGCGACGCCACCGTCCCTGTTCGGGACGATATCGCGCAACGTTCGCCAGTCACCCGTGATGGAGCGCAAACGGGGCTGGACCCGACTGATCGTGGAAAAGCCCTTCGGCCACGACCTCGCCTCGGCGATCGAGCTGAACCGGTCGATCCTCGCGCACTGGCCCGAGGACGAGCTGTTCCGCATCGATCACTATCTGGGCAAGGAGACGATCCAAAATCTCCTCGCCTTCCGCTTCTCGAACGGCATCTACGAGCCCTTGTGGAACAAGAACCACATCGATCACATCCAACTGACCGTGGCCGAGACCGTCGCCGTCGAGCGGCGGGGCTCGTATTACGACCGCACCGGCGTCTTGCGGGACATGATCCAGAACCACATGCTGCAAATGCTCGCTCATCTGTGCATGGAGCCGCCGTCGTCGTTCAGCCCGGACGCCATTCGCAACGAGAAGATCAAGGTGCTCGATGCCGTGCGAAGTTTGAAGCCGGAGGAGGTCCGGCGCGATGCGGTGCGCGGACAGTACGGTCCGGGAGCGAAGCCTGATGGAACGCCGCTGCCCGCGTACCGCGATGAGCCAGGTGTCGCGGCCCGGTCGGAAACCGAGACTTACGCCGCCTTGCGGCTGTTCGTGGACACCTGGCGCTGGGAAGGCGTGCCGATCTACCTCCGATCGGGCAAGGCGTTGTGGAAGCGCAGCGCGGAGATCGTCGTCGTCTTCCGCAAGGCACCCGAGGTCGTCTTCAGCGGCACGCCGTCCGCGCGACTGGACAGCAACAAGCTGATCTTCCACATCCAGCCCGACCAGGGGATCGAGTTTCGCTTCCAGGCCAAGGTCCCGGGCCCGTCGATGACCTTGCAACGGGTCAACATGCGCTTCGATTATCGCGATGCCTTCGAAGCCCAGCGCGGTACGGGCTACGAGGTCCTGATCTACTCGGCAATGACCGGCGACTCGACTCTGTTTTCGCGGACCGATCTGGTCGAAGCCTCATGGCGCATCGCCCAGCCGATCCTCGACGTTTGGTCGGCTGAACCGCCCGTCGACTTCCCCAATTATCCCGCCGGCTCCTGGGGACCCAAAGCGGCAAGCGAACTGCTCGCGCGTGACGGACGGGCATGGGTCGAGATCCTCCACCGCGACGTCTTGGGGCGGGTTCCGATCTTTCGCAGCGGGAATCCGACTTTTCTCCAGAATCTCGCCCTGACGCTCGAGCCCGCGAGCTTCGCCGCTGGGGAAGCGATCCTCACGAAGGGCGAGCCCGGTCGGGAGATGTATTTCCTGTGCCGGGGACGGGTGGAGATCCTCGACGGAGAGAAGAAGCTGAACACCCTCGGGTCCGGAGATTTCTTCGGGGAGCTGGCGCTCCTGTACTCGACGCCGCGCCGCTCTTCCGTGCGTGCGCTCGAGTCGTGCGACGTCCTCGTCTTGCGAACCGAGGACTTTATGCGGGTATTGAAAGACCATCCCGACGTGGCGGCCTCGTTGCAGGAGATCGCACGCGAACGGTACGGAAGTCCGGAGCAGTAGCTCAGCTCGACCGGGCCTCGATCTCTTCGTTGGCCGCTCGCAGCCGCCGCGAGCGCAGTCGGACCAGATTGGCCAGGAGCGCCGTGCGGAGCCCGGGGTGTGACCCGGCCAGCGATTCGAAGACGTCGATGCTCAGGGACAGACACTCGACGTCGCCCTCGGCGACGACGTCGGCGGTCCGCGTCGAGCGGTCGACGAGCGCGATTTCTCCGAAGGCCATGCCCGGAGAAAACGTCACCAGTCGCTTCCGCTCGACGAGGGTCGCGAGATGCTCGAGGTTGGCCGGTGCGACGTCGCGACACAGCTCCTGATCGGCGAGGCCGAGGAACAAACGACACGCGCCGTCGTCGATCCAGAAGACGCGCTCGAGCTCCGCCAAGCGAGCGACGGTCCAAGCAGTGGAATGGTGCGCGTTCCTGCGGATTTGAATTGACGTAATGTCAGAGCTATCGGACACTGGCCCGGGGCTCCTACCCGAGTCGAAAACGGACCCTTTTTTATTAGAAGGGTTCGGTCAACACGACATGTTCGGCCCAGTCATCAACGGGCACGAATCGCTTTGTGCGGGGGTCGAACGACAGAACCTCGGCTCGCGCGATGTCAAACCACCAGGCATGAACCTTGAGTTTCCCAGAATCGATTCGCTCCCTAACTAATGGGTACGACAAGAGATGCGTAACCTGCTCAAGGACGTTGAGTTGCGAGAGACGGTTGACCGCGGTGAGGTCAGGGTCCACCTCGTCCTCGGCCCGCAATCGTGCGAGCGCAGGCTGAGCGCAGGCGACCCACGACTTGAGATTGAGCCAAGGCACATTCTCAGAGCCCGCGAGCAAAGTCTGCATTGCGCCGCATTCCGAATGACCGCAAACGATCACGTCACGGACAGCGAGGTTACCCACGGCAAATTCGATGGCGGCCGCCTCGCTACGGTCGGATACGCTTCGACCATACGCATCGCATGCAGGGACGAGATTGCCAACGTTGCGCACAACGAACAGATCTCCAGGGTCGGTCGATGCAAAGACATTGGGCGCGACCCGACTGTCGCTGCATGCGAAGAAGAGGGCGTCAGGCCGTTGTCCTAAAGCAAGTTCGGCAAACTTGTTTCGCTGCTCCGGTGTTACTTGCCGGCGGAAGTTCACTATGCCGCGAATGAGTTTACGCACCGGAACCCCCATATCGTGACTCATTGTTCCAACGAGCGCCCGCTCTTGTAAGTCGATCGCCAACTGCCAGCCAAAGGCCATTCGCTGAAGGCGACGGTAACTCAGCGATGATGACCTCAGCTTCACTGTCGTCCAAGGCACGCAGAGCGGCGAACAGGCCGCGTGCGGCGTCCTCGCCTTGTCCAGAATCGCCGAGGCTCACCACGACTTGAGTCTCCGAAACAGCATTGAGTCCCCATTCCAGGGGAGCAATCGGTGGCCCACTCATAAGCAAGACTCCGATACGCCTCGGCTTGCCGACGGCTTCGAGCCTCGCTGCGACTGGCCACGCGGAGTCGCGCGGGGCAAGTAGGAGTGGCTTGGCCGGTGCGTAGTGTTCGCGAAGCATGCCGGGCGCGAGCGGTACCTTCCCACCTGTCGGTCGGGAAATCGGACCGCGTATTATGTCCGATAGGCGTTCGAGCGTCACCCCACCCGCACGCAAGAGACGGAGCGTTCCATCCTCCGTAATATCGACGATGGTCGATTCGACGCCGACTGTCGCTGGGCCACCGTCGACGATGAGCGGAATCCTGCCGCCAAGCTCATGCATGACATGCAAGGCCTCGGTCGGACTAATGCGGTTCGCACGGTTTGCGCTCGGGGCGGCCAATGGCCTGCAGAACGAGATTCTCGGCGTCGGCGACCATGACCGCGACGGAAAAGACGAGCTTCTGTTCCGGGACTCCGAGACGACGACCGGGATTTTGGAGATCGACCCCGCCGACGCCGCCGATCAGGACTCCGACGGCCGGGTCGACGACATCGACAACTGCCCGAACGCATCGAATCCTGGCCAGCAAGATCTTGACGGCGACGCGGTCGGCG
>JANNRU010000136.1:0-2316 GCA_031401755.1 Acidobacteriota bacterium
GAGCGGACCTCGGTGAAGATCGTCGATGCGTGCAATTCCCATTCGGACAGGCTCCCGGCGTCGCAGTCTGTGCGATCGATGAGCTCGCGAAACCGAACGCCACCGACCGGGACGAGCCCGCGTACGCGCTGTCGGAAGATCATCGGTACGTCGAGGACCCAGTTCAGCCAGCGCTCGATGTCGAAGGCCGGTTCGAACACGATGTCGGGGATTCCACAGCGTTGCGGGTCGGTGTCCATCCAGATCGCTTGGCGATAGGAGCGCCAGCCGCTCGGCCTACCGTCGATGCGATCCGAGTTGGCGAAGAGCGCGACCGCAACCGGCGTGAGCAGGCTGGCCGCGCGGAATTTCCTGCGCCAGTCCTCCGCATCGGCATAGTCGAACGCGCACTGGACGCTGGCGGTCTGGGTCATCATGCGATGGCCGAGGCGGCCCTGGGACCCGAGATGCTCACGCATGATCACGTAGCGGGCTTTGGGCATCCACTGCATTTCGGAGACAGGGAGCTCCGGATCCACCGCGACATCGAGCCAGCGAACCCCGAGCTCGCCCCCGGCCTCGCGCATCACCCGCTGGTGCTCGTCAAGCAGCCGACTCAGCCTCGCCAGCGTCGTTTCGGGGCGCGAGGACCATTCAACCTGTCCGCCAGGCTCGATCGAGATCGTGCCCCACGGCGCATCGATTCCGATCAGGCAATCGCCTTCGTAGACCGGGTCGCCGCCGCGCCGGTCGCGAATCGACTCGATCACTGCGCGGACGCTGGGTCCTGGCCCGTCAAATGGCAGCGCTCCGCCGGTGACCGCGTCTCGCCCGAGCTTCTCGATCTCCATTCCGATCTTCCAATTCGATCGGGGCACGGCGCCGCGCTGGAAGTAGTCCAGCAGATCGGCGCCGCGGATGGGCAAGTGACGTTCCATGATCGCTCAGGCAGCGCCTAGTCTAGCGTTCCGATCTGGGGCGGCAAGTCCGAAGTCGCGTATCCTCCGTCTGTGCGGTTCTCTGGCGATGAGGGGCTCGGCCCGAGGCTTGCGGGGGCGACGGCGGCGATTGGCCGTTCGTCGCGCCGGCTCTGGCTTGCCGGCGAGCGTTGTCGCATCTCCGGACTCGATGACGGTCTGGCCCGGGATCTCGATCGTCGCTACGGCGGATTCGTCGACGCCGATCCGGTCTCTGGCACTGACGCCGACGATGTCACGCTGGCGGTCTGCGTCGCCGGGGGCGACGGCTGGCTCCGCGACGCCGGTCGCGGCGGCCCGTACCGTCTCGAGCCCTGGGTGGCCGACAGCGTTGCGGTCGTCCTCTCCGACTTCTGGGCGCTCGCCGATCTCGGGGGCACCCGGTCCTGGAAGCTCGCGTTGACCCGTCCCTCGATCGAGCCGACCGAACGCGCTGTGGACAACGCGCTCCGCCTGATCGTCGCCCGCCGCGCGCTGGAGCGCGGCGGATTCGCGCTGCACGCCGCCGGAGTCCTACATCGCGGGGTAGCGCATTTACTGGCAGGCCCGTCTCGTTCCGGCAAGAGCACGGCGGCGCGGCTGGCCGACGACGGCTGGAGCTTGGGCGACGATTTCGGCGTGATCGTCGCTGCCGAGACCGACTGGGTCGTCCCGGCGCTGCCCTTCGACAACGCCGAGCGGATCGAGGGGCTGGTTCGCCGCGAGCTCTTCCCACTCGGGCGGGTGTGGCGAATCCACCAGGCGAAGGCCCCGCGGGTCGAGCTTCCGCCAGCCGGAATCGCCAGTGCATCGCTTCTCGCCTGCACCGCATTTCCCTGGGTTTTCCCCGAAGCCTCCGGAATTCTGGCCGATCGTGTCCAGCGGCTCGTCCGCGAAGGCCGATTCGCGCATCTTCACGTCGCCCTCGGGCGGTCGTTATGGGACCAGATCGATCCAGGCTGACGGTTGATCCGTGGCGACGGACGGTGTATCTGAACGGAGCGGAGTGCAGGGAGCGAAAATGGGTGAGCGCACGGTTCGCGCGGTACGCGATGGTGAAGACCGGCGGCGCTTCGTGCGCCAGCTGCTGGACGATTTGCGCGCGCTCGAGCGGATGATCGAAGGTGAACAGTTCGAGCGGGGCTTCAAGCGGATCGGGGCCGAACAGGAGATTTTCCTGGTCGACGAGGCGATGCGGCCGGCGCCCGCGGTGCTGGAGATCCTCCGGGTCCTCGATGACAGTCGCTTCACCACCGAGCTGGGTCTGTTCCAGATCGAGTTGAACGCCGATCCGCTGCCCTGCGGAGGCGACTCGCTTTCCCGGCTCCAAGCGTTTCTCGATGAGAGCCTCGGCCGATTGCGCGCGGCGGCATCGTCGATG
>JANNRU010000137.1:0-3811 GCA_031401755.1 Acidobacteriota bacterium
CTCGACGGCCGTGTCACCGCGGCGGTTTCGTCTGTTTCTTCGCGCCGCCGGACTTTGAGGCGGGCTTGGCCTGCCCCAGCCCCGGAATCGCGGGCCGCTGGGTCTCCACACCGCCGACTGGAACGGCGTTGACGAAGTCGAGCATCACCGGATCGGCCGGATAGCTAGCAGTCAGCCAGTGGATCTTCGAATCGTCCCGTTTGACCTTGCCGGACTCCTCGAAGAAGACCCGCGTTTCGCTGAGTCGTTGGCCTTGCGTTCCGAGGTAGACCAAGGTCGTGGAGCCAATCCGCTCGGGGGTCTGTGTGATGATGCCGCCATAGGCTCCGAAGACGTAGTCCAATCCCGGCACGTCCTCGATGATCTTCTTGACGTCGTCCTTGTTCATCGCCGCCAGAAGGACGACCAGATCGACTCGTTCTGCACGCAGCGCAGCTACGCTCGCGGCGATTCTCTCTGCCGGGGCCGCGATCACCAGATTCGTCGAGTCCGGACCGCGTTTTTGGAACAGGGGATTGTAGCGAATCGCACCGATGACCCCGACCCGCCGAGCCTTTTTTCCGTTGGGCGAAACTGCCTCGACGACGACGTGCGCCGGAAACACGGGCACTTGCGTGTCCTGCCGGACGATGTTCGCCGAGATCAGGTGCAGAGACGGATGCGCTTCGAAGCGCGCGATGAGCTCGGGATAGCCGACGTTGACGTCGCGTTCACCCACGTTGACCGCGCTGTACCCCAGTTGTGCCATGCCGGCGATCAACGCCTTGGTCTTCGTGTTACCTGCGGCCGTCGGAAGATCGGTGAAGTTCCCGGTGTCGAATATTGCTATGGGTGCGCGAGCGTAGCGCGACTCGAGCTGCTTGAGAGTCCAGCCGCGTCGGGCCAGCCCACCGGCAGGATTGAGCTTGCAGCCACAGGAATCGATGTAACCGATCACATCACCGGTGGACATCAGCAGCAAATCAGGCTCAGGACCGCCATCGATCAGCCCTTTGCCCGCCGTCCCCGCCAGCGCGAAGGAGGCGACGATCCCGAACCCGCCGATGATCAGCCCCCATCGCGGCGCGCGAGTGGCGATCGTTTTGGTTAGTTCTTGCAACATCGAGCTGGACCTCCAGTGCGGTCGGTCGGCCTCGAATGCGATCCGAATCCGACCCGTGAATCGTGGAGCCAAGCCTCTACGGCCGCAAGTAAAAGTCTCGTCCCATCGGGGCCCGGTACCTGCGGCATTATAGGGGTTGAGACCGCGTTCCGCCGAACCGAACCCGAGGAGCCGCCGTGACGACCGACCGTACCGAGATCGTCGCCTACACGCTGTGCCTGGCCTCCGCCTCGCCCCGCCGATCGGAACTCCTCCGCGGACTGGGAATCACGCCGCGCCTTCGCCCGGTGGACGTCGATGAACGTCCGGGCGCCAACGAATTACCGGAGGCACTCGTGCGACGGCTCAGCGAGGCCAAGGTGCGTCTGGCGCTCGCAACGGACACGGCGCTCCCGCCGCGCTCGGTACTCCTCGGAGCGGACACCGTTGTCGTCCTCGGCGCCGAGATCTTCGGCAAACCAGCCAATCCGGAAGAGGCGCAGTCGATGTTGAGGCGACTGAACGGGCGGAGCCACCAGGTGCTGACCGGGACCTGCCTGCTGCGAGTCGACACCGACGGCTGGATCAACGAGGTCGACTCGACCGAAGTGCGTTTCCGTACGGTCGACGACGAGACCCTTGCTCGCTATGTCGCCGGTGGTGAGCCGCTGGACAAAGCGGGCGCGTATGCGATTCAGGGAACGGGGGCGGCGTTGATCGATTCGATCGACGGGTCCTGGGCCACGGTGGTCGGACTCCCGGTCGAGCGCCTCGGTTCGTGGCTGACGCGGCTCGGCCTGCGCCTTGGCGCGGACGGGCAAATCACGCTGTGCGACGGCGATCTGTGACGCGGCTTACCCGACCAGTTTCTGGTAGGCCGCCGCGTCCAGGAGGTCATCCGACTTCGGGGATCCGGAAAACCGTACCTTGCACAACCAGCCCGTATCATGAGGATCACGATTGACCATCTCTGGACTATCGCCGAGCGCCGAGTTCACCTCGAGCACAACCCCGCCGATGGGCGCGTAAATGTCCGACGCCGCTTTCACCGACTCGATCGTACCGAAGCTCTCCCCGGAGCCGAGATTCTTGCCAACCGCGGGGAGTTCGACGAAGACGATGTCGCCAAGTTCCTGCTGCGCGAAATCGGTGATGCCGATCGTGGCGACGTCCCCCTCGAATCGTACCCATTCGTGTTGCTTAGTGTAACTTCGATCCATCGGATACATACGTTCCATCCTCCTTGACGGTTGACGCGGGAGAGTGTCAGCGCTGGCGGCGATAAAAAGGAGTCCGAACGACGACCGCAGGCTCCCGTCGGCCTCGTAATTCGACCTCGAATGATTTCCCCTCCGCCGCGGCCGCGGTCGGCAGGTAGACCAGACCGATGTTCCGCTCGAGAAAGGGCGCGTAGCTTCCGCTGGTAACGAGTCCGGCTTCGACTCCCGCAAACCATGCGCGGTGGCCGGCTCGCGCAACGCTGCGGCCTTGCATCTGGAATCCAACGAGCCGGCGCCGGGTGCCCTGGGTCGATTGGACGGCCAGCACCTCGCGCCCGAGAAAGTCGCCCTTGTCCATTTTGGCGATCCAACCCAGATCGGCCTCGAGCACAGTCGTGGTCTCGTCGATATCGTTCCCGTAGAGGGGCATTCGCGCTTCGAGCCTGAGTGTGTCCCGGGCAGCTAGCCCGACGGGGACGAGCCCGTACCCGGCGCCGCTCGAAATCAATGTGCGCCAGATCGCGGGAGCCGCTGCGTGGGGACAATAGATCTCGAAACCGTCTTCGCCGGTGTAGCCGGTCCTGGAGACCAGACACTCGGCGCCGAGCAGCGCGAGCCTTCGAAAACCGTAGTAGCGAATCTCGGTCAAACCGTCGAGAAATTGGGCCAGGATCGACAGGGCCCTCGGACCTTGCAGGGCGATCTGTGCCCAATCGGCCGATGCGTCTAGGACCTCGACGTCCAGACCCTCCGCGTGGGTTCGCAGCCAGGTCAGGTCCTTGCTCGTGTTCGCCGCATTGAGCACCAGAAGGAACTCTTCGTCAGCGAGCCGATACAAAACCAAATCGTCGACGAACGTCCCGTCGACCGTCGTCAGGGCCGTGTACTGGGCACGCCCCGGGACGAGGCGGGCGACATCGTTGCAGGTGAGCCGCTGGAGCAACGACTGAGCCTGCGGCCCCCGCACGACAGCCTCGCCCATGTGACTGACGTCGAACAACCCGGCCGCCCGGCGCACGGCTAAGTGCTCCTCGACCACGCCGGCGAATTGGACTGGAAGGCTCCACCCGGCAAATTCCACCATACGCCCGCCGGCGCGGAGGTGTTCGTCATAGAGCGGGGTTTGACGGAGCGTCACCGGATCGGTCACGTGCTGTCCTCGACGCAACGGAACCTGTAAGTCCCGAAAAAGGCGGGGATCTTACCACAGGCCGCGCTCGGACGGGGTTGTGCGCCAGAACCGGGACGGCGCCGCTGGCGGGGGTTCGGAGAGCCGAGCAGCTCGATCGGATACCGGACGGCGGGGAGTCGACAGACGTCGGCGGTACTCCCGGTGGATCGCGACGATTGGGAAGGGTCCGGCGGCGCCGTGTGAGAGGATCAATCGACGACTCCGAGCACTCTTCGAGTGTTCGGTGCCGCGCCGGGTCGCAACAAGGCATCGATCTCACGAACCGCGATACCCTGTCGAACTGTTAGGCTCCGGTAAGAGCGCAGATCGAGCGCGCCG
>JANNRU010000138.1:0-4213 GCA_031401755.1 Acidobacteriota bacterium
CGCTCTGGCTGGCGCTGGCGGCTACCCTGGTGGCGTTCTGGCGCGTGCGACGGGTGGCGGGCGTTTTGATGCTGCCTTATTTGGCGTGGGTGACGTTTGCGACCGCGCTGAACTTCGCGATCTGGCGGTTGAATCCCTGAGAGCAAGCGGCTGGGAGGAAATCCCGTCGGACTTGAATTTCCGGTAGGGTTACACCCCATTGTTCGGCACCAGTCCATGACGCAATTTTTCCAGGTGAATCCACAGTCAAAGCTTGACGTAATTGGCGGGCGCTGCGGCTCCGTGGTCAGCGTTGCTTTCATGTCTCGCGATCGCGGCGTGCCTGGCGGCAGCTCCTTGATCCTCTGCCCGTGACGCACTTACCACTCGCCAACTTACCAACCCAATTTATCTGCTTTATGACCAAGCTCACCACCAGCCGCGAAGTCCGTCTCGCCTCACGCCCGAAGGGCATTCCCACCGCCGCCAATTTTACTTTGGCCGAATCCGCTCTGACTCCGCTGCAAGCTCAGCAGGTGCTGGTGCGAAACCTGTTCATGTCCGTCGATCCTTACATGCGCGGCCGGATGAACGAGGGGAAGTCGTATGTGCCGCCGTTTGCGATCGGCCAGGCACTCGAAGGCGGCGCCATCGGAGAGGTCGTTGAATCACGCGCGAATGAGTTCAAGTCCGGTGAAGAAGTCTTCCGCGAGCTGAATATCTACTTCACGCCTGAAGACCAGTATCCCCAGACTCTCGAACGTTCCGAACATGACGAGCACGGAGATCAGCCTCTCTCCCGAACGCTCTTCAATTTCCTTATTCGACAACCCTTCGGGAAGATCGAAGACAATATTGACGGCGTTGAGAAACTCAGGGGTTCGAAACGAGTGCACCAGTTGCAGCGTCGATTCCCGTGCGCGTTGTTTGTTGAACAGCCGGAGTTGTACACCGGCAAAGATCCCCGCAGCAACGATTGCCGTCGTCGAGATGATGCTCTAGATGGTTGTAAGGGGCATGGTGTTCACTCGGAGCAGTCGATCACGTCCGAAATGTTCTCCTCGTCGCCATCTCGGCCCCTCTCTGACGTCGAGTTCGCTCCGGACTCGTTGAGGATAGGCACCTCGCACGACCGTAGCCAATCGGGCCTTTGTCGAGACGGCGAGTCGCTCGTGCGCGAGATGACCAGCGAGCAGCACGGAGAGCGGACACGCCCGAGGTCGCCCCCGGAACAGACCGGGGAATTGCCTCGTCTAAGCCACCCAGTCATACTCGCGCGGCCGGCGCACGAAGTAGCGCCTAAAAGAAAGCCATGCCTCTCACGTGTTTGGAGGCCCGGCGCGGCGACCGGGGGAAAGCGCTGGGCTGGCTGCGTCAGTCGGTCGAAGCGGATTATGCGAATGCCGACTTGATGGTCAAGGACTCCGACCTCGAACCGCTGCACGGCGCCGAGTTCGACGCTCTGGTCGAACTCGCCCGACGGAACGCCGCGGATCAGCGGGCGAAGTAGTCCAGAAGAAGCAAGGAAGAAGTCACCCGCCGTCCCACACCATGGGCCGTCTCGTGAGCCGGCGTGCATCCCATGGCACACCGGTGGTCTGTCGCGAGCGAGCACGAGTACTCACCAGCGCTCACTTCGCTGCGCGGAGTCAGGCCAGAACGTCTAGCGAGTGCTCACGATTGCGCACGCGTGCACGCGACCGCCTACGACTACTGGGGAAGGTCTTCTGGTCATAAAGATCGGTGGTCCATCGCCGGCTACCCGGACTCGCTTAATCCCTAGCGAGGGATTGCGCATCGCGACCGCGCGGAACCGGCCGAAACTGGGATCGCGTCAGCGACGTCCTGCGCTGTTACAGGCCCCCTCGGCCACCGACCAATCACGAGCCACGGCCGGCCGACTGGAGCAGGCTCCGCAACTCGGCGTCGATGTCTGTCGGATCCGACACGGTCTGCGCGACCTCTTCCCGAAGCAGTGTAGCCAGCCTTCGGCGCAGACGGTGGACGGCAACGCGCAGCGCCCCTTGCGTCATCCCGAGATCATCCGCCAACCGATCGTAGGCCGGCTCCTCGCCCGTGAGATGCCCGCGCAGCCGCCGGAACAGCTCCGCCTTGTCCGCTGACTTGTGCTCCTCTTTCATGCGTCGGAGGACGCGATCGAGGACCGTCCGCGCCCACCGCGATTCGAACATCTCTTCCGGACTCAGACTGGCCGCGGGCTCAAGGTTGTACTGTCGCTCGGCGTCCTCGAGGTCGACGCGGAATGCTGGGTCGTCCGCGCGTCGCTTGAATGCGCCTTCGCGCTCCCTGTGGTTGGAAAGGAAATGGTTCATCGAGGCCAGCAAGAACGCGCGAAACTTGCCGAGCCGTGGATCGATTGCTTTCAGCGCGCTCTGCTGGAGCAGGCTCAGGAAGAAGGACTGCGTTAGATCGCGAGCCTGCTCCGCGTCGTGACCGTGGCTTCTCACGAAGACGTAGAGCGGGTACCAATAGGTCTTGCAGAGCGATTCGAGCGCGGCGCGCGACTCCTGGTCGCCCCGCGTCGCTGTCAGGACGACGCTCCACCTCGTGGTCGGGAACCGGTCGGCCAAGCGTGCCTTCTATTCGCAGCGACGCTAGCCGTAAATCTGCCAGAGTTGCACGCCGCGCCATCAGTCGAGCATCCCAAACGGAATCTCGCTCTCGGACCAACAAGATAGTGGACGAAGTCAACAGATCGCACAAGAGCGTAGGTAGACAACTTGGCGCGACGGTGCACCGGCTAGTGCACCAATGTCGCTCGCTGAGGGTCAGGCTCCTACGGGATATCAGCGCGGCGCGCAGGCGGAACAGGTATTGGGAATTCTTATCGGAGGTGCATGGTCGTACTTACTCTGGTCGAGCCGCTCGTTCCTGATTCTCCGTCGCCGCGGCAACGATCTTCTCGAACTCAGGATCTCCTCGGAGGGACTCGAGGTCGGAGTCCTCTAACATCCACTTCACATCGGAATAGCCACGTTCGACGGTGTCGCCAAGATACCGCAGGGCCTCTGACCGTTGACCCTGGCGCGCCTTGATGCACGCGAGGTTGTAGATCGCCTCCCGCGTATCAGGGTGGTTGGGGCCGAGCACGCGCTTACGGATCTCGAGTGTCTCGCGGTGGAGGGTTTCTGCTTCCTTGAAGCGGCCCTGGTCGCTATACATATCGGCGAGGCTGTTCATCGAGTTGAGCGTGGTCGGGTGCTCGGGGCCGAGCACGCGCTTCCGGAGGTCCAGCGTCTCGCGGTGGAGCGCTTCCGCTTCCTTGTGGCGGCCCTGGGCGTAATACGTATTGGCGAGGTGGTTCATCGACTTGAGCGTGTCCGGGTGGTCGAAACCGAGCACGCGTTTCTGGATGTCGAGCGTCTCGCGGTTGAGCGCTTCGGCTTCCTTGTAGCGGCTCTGGGTCGAAAACACACGGGCGAGGTTGAACATCGAGCCGAGCATGTCCGGGTGGTCGGGGCCGAGCACTCGTTTCTGTATGTCGAGCGTCTCGCGGTGGAGCGCTTCGGCTTCCTTGTAGCGGTACTGGTGCCAATACGCCTTGGCGAGGTAGTTCATCGACATGAGCGTGTCCGGGTGGTGGGGACCGAGCACTCGTTTCTGTATGTCGAGCGTCTCGCGGCAGAGCGCTTCGGCTTCCCTGTAGCGGCCCTGGGCGCCATACACATTGGCGAGGTTGTTCATCGAGTTGAGCGTGTCTGGGTGGTCGGGGCCGAGCACGCGCTTCTGGATGTCGAGTGTCTCGCGGCAGAGCGCTTCGGCTTCCTTGTAGCGGCCCTGGTCGTAGTACAGCCGGGCGGTCTCGTTCGCCAGGTGGAGCGTCTCGGGGTCATCTGCCCCCACCACGCGCCGCCGCGTTTCCAGGGCCTCCTCGAGCAGCGGCTCCGCCTGGGTGTACAGTCCGAGGTTGCGATACACCGTGCCCATCGTGGTCATCAGCTCGGCCCGAACGAGCGGATCCTCCGCCAGCGTTCCGCGGATCCTGGCCGCGCCCTTGTCCAAGAGCTCGCGCGCGGTGATGCTGTTCCCCCGGGCCTCGCTCGGATCCGAGACCTCGAACAGCTCGGTGAGGAACTCCGACACCCGCCGCTTGGACTCGGCCTCGCGCGCGATCCGCTGGGCCTGCACCGCCATCGCCACAGCGAACCCGATCAGCGCTAGCGTGGCAGCGGTTGCGGCGACCATTCCGACGCGGTGCCGCCGCACGAACTTT
>JANNRU010000139.1:0-5235 GCA_031401755.1 Acidobacteriota bacterium
GCGGCTCGAATGGACGAATTCTGGCAGCTCCGGCCTGTTTCCGGGTCCGGGTTGGCCCGGTCCTTGATGTGGCCACCGATCCAACGAGATGACGTATTCGTTATTAGAAAAAACTAATGTTTATAATCAAAAATACATATCTAATTTGTGGACTTCAGGGATGTGCATTCGTAGATTCGCGTAGGAAATCAAGGGGGAGCTATGTCGACCCGAGCGACGACCAGAGACTCATGGGCGCTCGCGCCTCTGTTGGCGGCGATCGAGCCCGCCGACCGGATCGAAAAATCCCCGGCGCAGCGCTGGGTGATTTCGGGGCGACCGATTCGGCCCACGGAAAACATCGTTGTGCCCGAGGAGGGTCAGTGGAGCTCGATCAAGCTCTGTCGATCGATCGAGGGCGATGGCCTGATCTTGGTCGACCTCGATCCGAGCCGCGAAGCGGAGCTCTCCAGCCTGCTCCTCGGGGAACCCCACGGTGAGTCCTGACCGCACGGTCACGCCGGTTGTCGTTGAGGTCGACCGGACCGGTGAGCGACTGCGTGAAATTCTTGCGCGAGCTGGCGACGGTCCGTTCGTGCTGGATCCCCAGGGCACGGGCGCAGCGAGCGAACGCATTCCCGACGCCGGCAACTGCCACCTCGCTGGAGGGGACCCGGCGTCACGGCAGGTGGTGGCGCAGCTTGCGGGACGGGTTTGCTCGCTCGAGCGGGATCTCGAGTCGCTGAGCGCCGAGATCCTCGACCGCTACGAGGAGGTTTCGCTGGTCCACCGTCTGAGTCAACGTTTGGCCTCAGCGTCCGGCGAGGCGGAGATGACCCGGATTGTCGTGGAAGAGGCCGTGCGCGTTCTTTCTGCCGACGGCGCGGAACTCTGGCTTGGCGGGGGCGGCGACGTGGCCCTGGCCGCCGCGGTACCAGCGGAGCCGGCGCAGGGTCGGACGCTGAGCGAGCAGGGACCGCTGGCGGCATTGCGAGAAGGGCAATCGTGGACGCGAGAGGCCACGAACGGGGGCGAGGCCGTCCTTGCCACACCGGTACCCGGCGACGGGTCGGCGCCACTGGGAGTTCTGATTCTTCGCGGCAACCGGGATGGAGGCTCATTCCGGACGGGCAGCGTTCGACTGGTCGCCGCGCTAGTGTCGCTGGCTTCGGCGTTCTTGCGTCAGTCCGTTGCGGTCGCGCGGCGCCGAGCCGATGAAGACCACGCGCGAGTCGAGGAGACGGCTCGCCAGATCCAGGCGGGATTGGTGCCCGATAGCGGCGCGGTCTTTCCAGGCGTCGAGATCGTCGGTAGTCGGCTCGCCAAGAGTGACGTCGGTGGAGATTTTCACGTTTACTTGCGACTCCCGGACGACTCGATCGCGATCGCCCTGGGCGAGGCTTCCGGGCACGGTGTCGAGTCGGCCCTCCGGGCCGCGATGGTGCGGGCGGTGTTGCTTGCCGATTCGCGACGCATCCTCTCGCCGGCCGATCTATTGCGCCGAGCCCAAGAAACTCTCGGCGAAGAGTTGAGGCGCGCCGGGTCGCAGGTGGCGGTCTTCATTGCTCGCCTGTCCGCGGACGGCCAGCGGCTGGATTACTCAGGAGCGGGTCATGCGCCTCAAATCGTGACCCGCGCCGACGGCCGCATCGAACTCCTCGAGCCGAGCGGGCCACCATTGGGCTTGAATGCGCGCGATGAGAATTGGGATGAGCGTTCGCTCCGGCTAGCCATCGGCGACACCTTGTTGTTGTTCAGCGACGGCTTGATCGATGCCGTGGATGCCGACGGCAACCAGTTCGGCCTCGATCGGTTGATTCGGATCGCCGCGGTCCGAGCAAGTGCGGATCCCGAGCGAGCCTGCGAACTTCACGCGCTGATTCTCGCCGACCTGGAGCGGCACGTCACCGGAGCGAGTTGCGCCGACGAGATCACGTTAGTGGTCGTCGGTGCCACGGGCTCGCGCCCCGGTCCGGGCGCAAGGGAGGTCCGATGGTAGGAGACAGACCCACGATCCTCGTCGTCGACGACGATGCGTTCATTCGTCGTCCGCTCGAGTTCATTCTCCGCGAGGAGGGTTTTCGACCAGTGACGGCTATCAACGGCGACGAAGCGCTCGCCCGGGCGGCGGATAGCAGCCCGGACCTGATCATCCTCGACGTGATGATGCCCGGGCGGGATGGATTCGAGATTTGCAAGTTGCTCAAGCGCGATCCGCGGCACGCAGAAATACCGATCGTGTTGCTATCCGCGCGGGGCCAAGAGCACGATCGGGAGCGTGGGCTGTGTCTGGGCGCTGTGGATTTCGTGACCAAACCCTATTCGCCCGCTGAGTTGTTGCGTCGCGTGAGGGAGATACTTGCCGTCGGCTGACGGAAGGGGGAGCGGATGTCGTCAAAGGTGATTGCAAAGGAAACACGGACGATTCTTCAAGCGAGTGCGGGAGACCTCGATCGAAGAATCGAGGCCTTGGTCGCGGAGATCGCGGTCGCCGAGGGCTGCGGCGAGCTCACTGCGAGCCGCGATGAACCGCTGCGACAGCGATGGATTCGCCCGTCCGAACTCGTGCGTCGCATGCAGCCGTTCATGGTCTGGAACTGACCGGAAGCGATCGAAGCCCGCGCCGGACGAATCGAGGAGAGCATGGCCCAGTGGAGTCGAGTCGATCGCACCTTGTACGCGAAGTTGGTTTACTACGGGCCGGCTTTCGGGGGCAAGACGAGCAACCTCCAGTCCCTGCACCGGATTCTCGATCCGCAGGGGCATCAGAAGCTGTTATCGATCAAGACGGCCGACGATCGAACACTGTTCTTCGATCTCCTGCCGTTCGAACTCGGTGACATTCTCGGCTACCAGGTGGCGATGAAGCTGTTCACCGTCCCAGGACAGGTGCGCTACGACACCACCCGTCAAGTCGTGCTCGGCGGGGCGGATGCTGTCGTCTTCGTTGCCGACTCGACCGCGTCGCGACAGGAGCAAAACGTTTGGAGCCTGCAGAACCTCCAGATGAACATGCGAGCCAAAAAACTGGATCCCGCGCGGGTGCCCGTTCTCTATCAGTTCAATAAGCAGGATGTCGCCGACGCCGCCTCGCCGACGGAAGTGGCGCACTGGCTCGGCCTGCGCTCGGCGGAGCAGGGCTATCCGGCCGTTGCGGTCAAGGGCGTCGGCGTGCTGGAAACCTTCATGGCTGCCTGCAGGGCGACACTCGTGCGAATCCTTTCCTTGGCCGATGATCGGACTCGGCTGGCCATCGATAGCGACGAACTCGGGCGGCACCTTGATCGGGCCTTCGCGCCGTTCCTGGAACGGGCGTCGGAGGGGACGATTCCCGCGGCCGAGACCCACGTCTCTCGTGTCGAATCACCGAGCATGTTGCAGGGAAGCGAGCTCCTGGAGCGGGCGGTGCAGACCGGAGTACGGCTCGGCGAGAAACTCTCTGCCGAGGCGGCTCGGGCGTCGCGACTCGAAAAAGAAACGGAAGCTTTTAGGCGGCTCAGCGACGCACTGCGCAGCGTAGGCGCGAGTTTCGATCGTGATCGGATCATTGATGCCGGCTTGGTTGCGGTCGCGGAAACCCTTGGAGCGAGTGTGGTTTCACTGTTGCGCACGGGGCCCGAAGGCCAGTTGCGCCTGGACCGCGCGTGGGGGGCGCCGGAGGATCCCTTACTGGCGAGCGAGAGCGGCCGGCAGTTGCTCGACCGGATCCGCACCACCAAAGGACCGTGCGTGGTCGACGAGTTGGTCACCGAACTCGGCACCGTAGAAGAGAGCGCGGCGCTTCCAACGCTGCGTGCAATGGCTGCAGTTCCCGTGCTGGACGAGGAGCAACGTTGGCTGTTGGCCTACCTACCCAGACCGGACGGAGTGTTCGGTGCCCACGATGTCCGGTTCCTCTCCACGCTCTCCGGGCATCTCGCGGTGGGCCTGGAAAAGTCGAAACTTCACGCGGCTCTGGCAGACCACCGCGATCGCCTCGAAGAAACGGTCGAGGCTCGAACCCGCGAACTTCGACGGGCCTACGATGACCTTCGGGGTCTCGAAAAAATGAAGGAGCGATTCCTCACTAGCGTGTCCCACGAGATGAAGACTCCGCTGACCGCGATCGTCACCGCGGCCACCGCCTTGCGCGACTACAAGAGCAGTTCGCGAGAGCGGAGAGAGTTCGTCGAAACGATTCTGTCCGCCGGATCGACCCTGCAGTCGAAGATCGACGGTTTGTTTCGGCTGGTCTCCCTGGAAAATGCTGGCTCGACGTCGCCGCGAATCGTCGTTCCACCGACTCGCCTGGTCTCGGAGGCCTTGGAACTCGCCGGGCGTCCCCAGGCACTTCAACAGATCGGACGCCTCGATCGCGAACTGCGAGTCGACGCCTCTGCAATCGCGCGAGCGTTGGCCAACCTGCTCGAGAACGCGGTCAAGTTCGGTCCGGCCGGCACGCCGATCGAGGTCCGCATACGAGCTGGGATCCTGCAGCGCGACGGTCGCGCCGAGCCCGCCGCAATCTTTTCCGTCCTCGACCGAGGCCCCGGCGTGTCGCCCGCGGACCGTGAAAGAATCTTTGCGCCGTTCGAACAAGGGGGTGACGAACAGGCGGGCAAGCCACCCGGTATCGGTCTGGGCCTACACGAAGCCCGGACGATCGCACGCTACCACAACGGCGAGGTGCAGTATCGGCCGCGCGACGGCGGTGGCAGCGAGTTCCAACTGTTGCTGCCGCTCGAGCCGATCTCGACCCCGGCCGCCGAGGAATTCAGCCATGCTTGAACGCGCGGCTTTGCCAGAGATCCAGGACTCTTCCGGGTCGTTAGATCAACTACGCTCGGAGTTGGAGCTACTGAGTCAATCAGCCGGAATCGTCCAGGCCGAAGACTCGTCCAAGTCAGGCGGTTTGCCGTTCGACCGGGATCTTCTCACGGGCTGCGCGCTCGATACCTGTCTCACCGCGCTGCAACAGTTTCGTGATCGGTTGACCACCGAGCGACGAGAGATCGATCCGACGTTGCTCCGTGTGATGGCAGTGGTCGCCGCCGCCGCGCTGACTCATCGTTCGCGGTCCGGGGATCGGCGCGATAGGACGATGGAAGACCTTTCCGAACTCGCACATCGAATGAACAACCCGCTGACCACGATCCTTGGTCGAGCGCAGATTCTTCGCGCACGACCGGGTCAGGACGCGAACGTCGTCAAGGCCGCGGGCGTGATCGAGGCCTCGGCGCAGAGTCTCGCGGGGCTGGTGCGGGAACTGGCGACGAT
>JANNRU010000140.1:0-2377 GCA_031401755.1 Acidobacteriota bacterium
CACGGTGGTTTCCGTGCCAGGGCGGCGCTTCGTGGCCACGAACTCACCAGCGAACGACATGTGCCGAATGTGACGTCAGGCGGCCGCGTACGCTCCGAACGGCCCGAAGCGCTGTGCCTATCGAGTCGTCTACGAAATTCAATTCACGCGAGTTTGCTTAGGGACTCCGTGTCCAGCATGGACTGGGAGTCGTGGTCGTCTTCTTATTGAAGACCTCGGCAATAATGATCACGTCACTGTCGATCCGGTAGACCAGTCGCCAAGTCGTTCGCTCGTCATGGACCCGCAGTTCATGACAACGCGGTCCAATGGTCGGCATGGGTCGAGAATGCGGCATTTCGAGTCGATCTCCCCGTTGTAGGCACCGCAGAAGATACCCGGCCTCCAGTCGCCCGGACCTTGAGAATAGTGGCGTCCTTACCTCTCCACGGAGCCAAACGAGCGGCTTGTCCTTGGGGCTCACCGTCGGACAGTATATGTCGGATCTGACATTACAGCAATTCGGCCCGTGGACGTCTCCTTATACTGTCTCGGTCGCCGAGCACGCGTCAGGGAGCCCATCATGCCAGTGGTCGTCGGTTTGCTTCTTGCGTTCGCGGTCGGTCTATTCGCCACCGCCACAGGCCTCGATCGCGACCGCGCGTTCTACCCGACCGTGATGATCGTCATCGCCATCCTGTACGCGTTGTTTGCGGTCCTCGGAGGATCGACCCACGCCTTGATTCTCGAGTCGCTGATCGGTGTAGCGTTCATCGCCGTCGCCGTGTTCGGTTTCCGGAGGTCCCTGTGGGCCGTTGTGGTCGCGCTGGCCGCGCACGGCGTTTTCGATTGGGTCCATGGATTCATCTTCGTCAATCCCGGTGTTCCGCGATGGTGGCCGGGGTTCTGTCTCGCTTACGACGTGGCCGCGGCAGCGTACCTGGCGTGGCTGCTGAAGAGCGGGCGCCTGCGTGCCTGATTCCGACGAGGCCACCCGAAGATCCCGACCGAAACCGTAGTAAGATCTCGCACGGTCATTTTTGCGGTCCTCCCGCCGGATGTCGATTCAGCATCCGGGGGTTGGCCATGAGGGATTGACCCAGGTGCAATCAGCCGAGGCACAGCGAATTCGCGACGAGGAACACGTCAAGCTCCTCGGTATTTTCTATTACGTCTCCGGCGGGCTCTCGGCACTGTTCGGCCTGTTGCCCCTCTTCTACGTCTTCGTCGGCGCAGCGGTGATGGCTGTACCCGACCTCCAATCGCAACAGGAGGCGTTCGCGGCCCGGGCGATGGGGGCGATGTTCGCCTCGATCGGCATCCTGCTCTTCGTGATCGCGCAAGCATTCGCAGCGGCCAAATTCGTCGCCGGCTACAGCTTGCTGCGGCGACGCAATCGGATTGCCTGCCTCGTGATCGCCGGCATCACCTGCTTGGGGTTTCCGTTCTCGACCATTCTGGGAGTGTTCACGTTCATCGTGTTGTTGCGGCCATCCGTGCGTGAACTGTTCGACGGTCGCGAACCCGCGAAGGAGCTTCCGTGACCCCACCCGAACAACCCGCAAAGCTCGTCGACGGCGCGTCGTGCGACGTCGTCGGGGGCACGCACGCCGGAAAGAGCGGCATCGTGCGCGACATCAAGACCGGAAAGACCGGCCACGTGTCGATCACCGTGGTGCAATCGAACGGCGAGCGGTTCAAGACCCTGGCCAAGAACGTGACCGTCAGACCCCGTGGAACCCCGCGATGAGTCTCGGACGCTACGTCGTCGCCCTACTCGTGATCGCCGCGGTCCTCCCGCCGGCAGGAGCCGTCATGCCCCAGGTCGCCAAAGGTACGTTTACGGTCAAGATCGAGCCGCTGACGTTCGAAGGCCAACCCGACAGCGCGAAACTCGGAAGGATGTCGATCGACAAGGTCATCGCCGGGGATCTCGTCGCGACGACCCGGGGACAGATGCTCAGTGCGATGACGGAAGTCGAAGGCTCCGCCGGCTACGTCGCCATCGAGCGCATCGAGGGGACGCTCCACGGAAAACGCGGCAGCTTCGTCTTGCAGCACACGGGCACGATGAAGCGCGGCGTGCCGACGCTGACGGTCACGGTCGTCCCGGACTCGGGCACGGGGGAGCTGGTCGGGCTCGCCGGCGACTTCAAGATCCTCATCACCGAAAGCCAGCACCACTACGAGTTCAGCTACACGCTGCCGTAGTTCGTGATCTCGGACACGCTGCAATGGGGTGTGATGCAGCTCCTCGCCGACGCCGTTCTGCTCCTGCACTTCTTGGTGATTCTCTTCGTCGTCGGCGGCCTGGCGATCGTGATCGTCGGCAACGGGCGCGGCTGGCGCTGGGTCAATGGCTGGCCGTTCCGGATCGCGCACCTCGTGGCGATCGCGG
>JANNRU010000141.1:0-2297 GCA_031401755.1 Acidobacteriota bacterium
CCGTGCGTGCATTTCACATCGTTGGCGTGGATCTCGAGCTGTGGACGGGTCTGTGCTAGAGCGCCATCGGATAGAAGCAGATTGGGGTTCGATTGTTTGGAGTCGGTTTTCTGGGCTCCATGTCGGACGATGATCCGGCCGCAAAAGACAGTTCGCGACTGACCGTCGAGGATGCCCTTGTAAAGCTCTCGGCTCTCGCCGTGTGGTTTTGCGTGATCGATTATCGTGTGATGGTCGACATGCTGGGAATCTTGCGTCAGGTAGAGACCCCACAGTCGCATGTCAGAGCCTTCGCCGTCGAGGATACCGCGGACATCGTGCCTGGCCATTCCGGCCCCCAAGTCGATGTCGAACGTCGCCAGCCGGCTATCGCGGCCCTGACTCGACCGGCGATCCGCGATATGAAAACCGCCCGGCTCTTCGACTTGCAGGCGATAATGTCGGAGCTGCGCGCCATCTCCGATCATCGTGTCGCCAACGATGTTGCTCCAGCGATTGCGCCCCCCGCCGGCGTAGATTTCAACGACGGTCACTGCGGACTCACGGCCGGCCACGATCGCGGTCCGCGTATGGACCGCGACGGGTTCGTCCGAGGCGGATGCAAGGTGGAGAATCGTAATCGGCGTTTCGAGCCGAATGTGGTCCGGGATCAGTATCACCGTACCGTCGTCGAAGAGCGCGGCGTTGAGATCGGCGAATACGGTCGACTCTCCGCGCGGGCGGGCCAGCCAGAGCGCTTCGAGTCGTTCGGGGCATTCGCGGAGCGCATCGAAGAGTCGACCGACACGAACGCCATCGGGAAGCCGGGTTACTCGCGATCGCTCCGGATCGAATCGACCGTCGACGAACACTAGGCGAGGTCCGCTCAGGTCGATTTGCGCGAACGCTCCCGAGTCGCTCCGAGCGGCCGGCCGGTCCAGCGCCGGCGCGAACGGAATCTTCGCGATTCCGGCGACGTTCGTGCCCTTCCAGTCCTCGAGCTTCGTCGTCGGGACACCGAGGCGCTCGAATCGTTCGGCACCGGCGCGTCTCAAGTCGCGAAGCCAGTCCGGACCGGAGGCGGCGAGAGACGCGGCTCGACCGGCGAACGGCGCTAGAAAGGCGGGAGGCGCGAGGGCGGTCTCCGTCATCGCGGGCTCGTCGGGCCGACGACGGTTTCGCCCTCGATCCAGCCATACCCGCGGGTTTCGAGCTCCATCGCCAACTCGCGGCCACCGGAGCGGACGATCCGCCCTCCCGCCAGCACGTGCACGTGATCGGGCACGATGTGATCGAGCAGTCGCTGGTAGTGGGTGATCACCAAAAACGAGCGCTTGCCGTCGCGAAGGGAATTGACACCTTCGGCGACCACCTTTAGCGCATCGATATCCAACCCCGAGTCGGTTTCATCGAGCACGGCTAGCCGCGGGTCAAGGACCGCCATCTGCAGGATCTCGTTCCGTTTCTTTTCGCCGCCGGAGAAACCGTCGTTCACAGCACGGCGCAGGAAGGTTTCATCCATCTCGACTAGGCGAAGCTTCTCGCGCACGCGCGCAAGGAACTCGGTTGGGTCGATCTCCGCCTGGCCCCGATGCTTGCGAATCGCGTTGACCGCAGCCCGCAGAAACGTCGCCATCGGGACCCCCGGAATGGCGACCGGATACTGAAAGGCCAGGAAGAGTCCGGCCGCGGCGCGCTCGTCGGGGCTGAGCGGGAGGAGGTCTTGCCCGAGGAACTGCACGCTGCCTGCGGATACTTCAATGGACTCGCGTCCCGCGAGCATCCCCGCGAGCGTGCTCTTCCCGGAGCCGTTCGGTCCCATGATCGCGTGAACCTCTCCCGGGCCAACGACGAGGTCGATGCCGCGAAGAATCTCACGGTCTTCGACTCTGGCGTGCAAGTTGGTGATCTGAAGCATCGGGCTGCTCTTCCTTTCTTTTGTGGTGCGCGGCCCTCAGCCGACGCTGCCTTCCAGGCTGATCGCCAATAGTTTCTGCGCTTCGACTGCGAACTCCATCGGAAGTTCGCGGAAGACCTCCTTGCAAAATCCGTTGACGATCATGTTCACGGCATCCTCGGCGGGAATACCACGTTGCTTGAGGTAGAACAGCTGATCCTCTCCGATCTTGGATGTCGTCGCTTCGTGTTCGAGGGTTGCCGTTGGGTTGGCTACGTCGATGTACGGAAACGTGTGCGCGCCGCAGCGATCACCGATCAACATCGAATCGCATTGGGAAAAATTGCGAGCGCCCGCCGCGCCGGAGAGAATCTTGACCGCTCCGCGATAGGTGTTTTGCCCATAGTCGGCCGATATGCCC
>JANNRU010000142.1:0-19188 GCA_031401755.1 Acidobacteriota bacterium
CCCAGGGGTCCTTGGCTCCGCGATCGCGGCTACGGAATCTGCCCGGCGATCGCTTTCCTCACGGTTTCGACACCGATCCACGTCGAATCCGCCCAAGGGACCGAACTCACTCCATCCCAGGCTCCCGCGAAGTACTCGGTGCAGTTGAAGGTCTGGTTGTCGTATTTCCAGTCCAACCACAGGCGTGCATCGCGCGCATGGAGCATCGGGTCGAGCCGTGCGCTGCGCGTGGTCGACGCGATGGTCTCGCGCGACAACGAGTCATTGGCCTCGCGCGACGCCACGACCACGTCCTGCGCCATACCAGGTACCGTCGAGTCTCGCTCGTACGCGACCCGCATCGATCCGGCGTGGATCACCATCGAGGGCCGGCGGGACGACTCGGAGGGGTCAGAGACGTGAATGGCGGACCCCCAGACCGACGAGCCGGCCGGTCGCGTCGCGAGGTAGACGGCGTCGGTCGGAGTGTCAGTCCACCAGACCAAGTGGACCGTACCGTCGGGTTCGACGAACAGGCGTGGATCGAGGTCATCGACTGGGCCGAACGTCAGGAACTGCGTCGGCCCCCACTCCGAACCGCTCCACTCCGCGAGCGCGATGTCGTGATCGCCTCCTGCGACTTGCGCCCATGCAGCTACCGGCCAGCCGTCGGAAGTGGCGGTGAGATCGGGACGGCCATCGCCGCGAAGGTAGCCACCGGCATTGAGAATCCGTTCCGGAGGCAGTGAACGGTATTCAAGCCAGACGGACACGCCGATGGGGTCGGGATCCTCGGTTGTGGCTCCCATGATAAGCGTATTGACGAGCGGTCCCGCAGCAACGTCGGTCGACACCTCGGCGTGAACGCCGCTCCAGGCGCCGAGCACCAGCACGGCGGCGGCGACGACTCGGATCTGACGACTGAAAGTCAACGTCGCGTCCCTTTTGGAGGCTCACCGATGCGGAGCACCTGTCGTTCGTACTCCCGCACCGCGTCCTGAGCCCTGTGCGCTTTAACTCGGGGGTACAATCTTCGCAAGTGCGCGATGCGATGACGATCGAGGGCCTCGGAATCCCGTTCGAGAGCCACCAGGTGCAATAGCCACTCGGCCCGGAAGACGGTCAGTTCGTGCCCGTTCTCACGCGCGATATGCAATCCGGCCTGTCCATATCGTTCGCCTTCATCGAGGCCGCCGTTCTCGTGGAGCGTGCATACTCGGCCAAGCTCGATGAGCCACGAAGCCTCCATCGCCAAGTCTCCGTGGCGCCGCGCGAGGCTGACGGCGCGCATGAATCGCTTCTTGGCCGGTGCAACACGGCCGAGGTCGAGCAGGCAGGCGGCAACATTCCCTTCCAGTTGTACTAGCCCGTGGTGGTCCCGAGCTGCACGAGCTTTCGGAACGGCGTCGACGAACGCGTTCCGGGCCTCTTCGAACCGGCCGCTCCGATAAAGCACGTTCCCCTTTTGGCTCAAGGCATCGGCCTGTTCCTTCGGGCCCCTACTCCCGGAAAGGGCGACGCCGCGCTCTGCGGCATCGAGGGCGAGCACCAGGCGGCCCTCCAACGAGAGCAGCGAGGCCAGTACGACATAGGCCTCGCTCTGGAACTCGGAACAAACCTGACACAACTCGACGGCGCGCTCGGCGGAGGCGCGGGCGGCCTTGAGCGCGTTGCACCGTCGCAAAGCGACCGCCCGGTTGATCTCTACGCGCGCCTGGAGCCTCTGCAGAACGCCGCGATCAACTGGAGGATCCAGCACGAGCTTCTCGAACGTCGTGTCGTATATGGCCAGCGCACCACGGTAGTCGCCGGCCCAGAAGAGATCTTTGGCGCGGCGATCCAGCTCCTCGAGTGACTGCAAAATGAGGTCGTCAGGTGCTTTGACCGCGAGATGGATCCGCTCGAGGACCTCGGCGGCTTCGAAATGGAGCACCGTCGTAAGAGACAGGAGCGTATCGACGGCCGGCAAACTTCGGCCCCGCTCGATCGAGCTGATCGTGGTGCGCGAAACCGCACCGCCAGGCGCGCGCTCCGTCAACTCGGCCAACTGATCCTGGCTCAACAGTTGTGCCTCGCGGGCCGCCCGGAACATCGCGCCCACGAGTCTTGGAAGGTCGTCCGGGCGACCGCGGCCCGCTTCACGTCCGACGGTCTTGCGTCGGTGGGCCGATCGGATTGCGTCAGTGCGCTGCGACTTCTGCGTCGGCGGTTTGACGTTCATCCCTATCTCCGCGTGCCGGCACCGTGCAATAAGGGATGGATCATAGGCGAGGCCGACCCCCGAGGTCAACTGGATGAACTCTGGGCGAGGCCCGGGAACGGGTTGCGCGTCCGCAACCGCGAAGGGAGCAGGAATGACAGCGAAAGAGAGTCCGATGGGTCTGAGCTCGAGTGAATCCAAGGGGCGATTCGCCCTGCGCTGGATCGGTAGCGCCTTAGTGGCGGTCGCACTGGCGGCGGCGGTGTCCGCGGTCGCGGGCGAAGGGGCGGCCGATGGCCCCCCCGTGACACCTCGACTCGTCTGGAGCGCCGCGGAGGGTCGGCTCATCGCGATGGCGACCCCCGAGGTGCGGGGGTGGTGGCGCGGCGAGGTCGACGACCCCGGTGGCCTTTATGCCTCGTGGTACGAACGCTTCGATCGGCAGCGTCGCTCCCCAGGGTTCAGTGCGGCGTTGTTCGAGCTGCAGCGCCTGGTCGCGGCCCAGGTCGAGCGCGGATTGACGAAGTTCCAGGTCGAAAACGAACTGATTCCGGCGCTCCTGCGGGAACGCGTCGACCTGGCGCGGGGTCTGAGCGGCGAGACGCCGACGGTGCCCTATGCGGATCCGCAGTGCTACAGGATCGAGAGCGGCACCGAGTACTGTGCTCAGATCGGATTTGCGTGCTGTTTCGGTGACTTCTCGTGCTGTTGCGACTGGGGTTGCAACTTGAGGTCGGCCGGCAGCTGCTCCGTCACGGAACCGATTCCTTGCCCCGGCATCCCCGCGGGTCCGAATGGGACCATGGACATGCAGCGCAACTGATAGCATCGATTCTCGGGTGGCGGCGGCGGCGCCGCTGCCACCCGAGTGGTGACCGTAGGAGTGAAGCCGATGACAACGACGAAGGCCACTGCGGCCGCACGGATCCAGGGTCTTTGGGTGGCCGTCCTGGCCGGCGCGTTATGCAGTGTCGGCGGATGCGGGCCGGCGAGTCGAGACGTCGAAATCACGATCGCGGCGTCAGGAGGCTTGAGAGCGAGCCTGAAATCGTACTTCGTCGCGGATCCCGTGAACCGAGAGGCCGGACTTCAACTGCGGGTTGTGACTCGTGTTGGCGTCCGCGAGGACGCCCTCTGTGAAGAGACGTTATCGGAGCCACCGTTTGACGTGCAGATCATAATCCTATTCGCCTGTCTCGCCCGCGAGAGGCCCGACCTCTATTCCGAGAATAACTTCCAAGATTGCCCCGCGTTGAGGCATGCTGCCGACCTCGCCGAGCAACGTCTCGCCGCATCGGGGGTCACGGTAGCGGTGGGAGACGATGATTTGGTCGCCGAGCGTGCTCAGCAAGAGTTCGAGCGGGCGCTCGAGGAAACCGGTGTCGTAGACGACCTGGTAAACGGCTGGAAGCGCGTCGTCGAGCAACGGTCGTCCTGCTACGAGTCCCTCTCGGCCATGTTGCTCTCCTCCATCGAGGCGAGACAACGAAAGCTTCGCGACAGCGGCTATTGCGAGAGCTGGGAGCGCTTTCTCAACATCTGTGCTGTAGCGACGCCCGACCTGCTCGCGCACATTCGTTACTTTCGGTCGAAAGCGCTCGATCCCGTCCGGAAGCAGGTGCTGGACGTAATGTTCGAAAACGGACTTTCAGTTTGCATGGCGGGGATCTTGGAGTCGCGGGATCCGACTCTCGCGGCAGACATCTCGAAGCTCGGAACCGAGGTTTCCGGGGGCCCCGAGACCAAGCGAATGCTCGCAGAACGAGCCTGGACACACTGGCGCGAGTCGGGTATCGAGCAGTGGCTCGACGAGACGAAGGCGGCCGGGGGTGCAATCCCGACGTCCGTCCAGACCAGCATTGACGCTTGCAAGGAGGGACGCATTCCGGCTCGCTGAGGCACTCCGACTCTTGTGCGACGACGATCCAGCGAAGTCAATCGTCACGGCACCGGCAGGTCCACAAACTCGAACGATGGTCGCACGGCATCGAGTCTACCGTAGACCTTGGTGAACTTAATTCTTCCGTGGAGTCTGCGATCGGCCCTAGAATCCGCCAATGGCTACCGTTCTCCAGCCCTGGCAGGTCCTGCTCGCGCAACTCGAGGGACGCCGGCGGCTGGCTGGTGCTGGCAAGGCAGTGGATCGAAGAGCGCTCGCTGACCTCGCCTGTGTGTTTTCTCCCGACACGAAGTGGAATCAGAGCAAGACGCCGCGCGGATCTGACCGTCCGGGAGTGATGAAGGAAATCGAGCGACTCGTCCTCTCATGCTGTCGATCAAGTCAGAGCGCCTCGGCCAGATAATCGTCTTAAGTGAGGAACCGCTGCGCCACGCGATTCTGGAGGACGTCGCCCGCTACCACACCGAGAGGAACCACCAAGGACTCGCCAACGCGCTCATCGAGTCCGAAGCGATTCGAGCGGGTTCCGGACCGGTTCGATGCCGCGAGCGACTCGGCGGAATGCTGCGTCAATACCATCGAGACGCCGCCTAGCACTCTCCGAAATTCGAAGTCCGCCATCGCCGAGCATTACACGCGAACTTCCCGTCGAAGGAATCCTGATCCGGTCGCTGCCGAACATCGAAACAAGTGTCCGGCGGATAAATGGACCAGACGACCACGGTGCCCGGGCGTCAAGAAATTCCGTACGGCGGAAGACGTGGAAGCGAGTGCGGCTCGACCCCTCGCAGGAGCTGCTTGAGACCGCGCGTGTAAGCGCTCACCGCACCCCGCGTGCGCCCTCGATCGTGAACCAAGATGGGTCGATCGGCGCGGGGTCGTGTCCGAGGAACTCGAGCGTGGTCACGCCCGCGCGTTTCGCGATCAAGTCGCGGATCTCCAGGCGTGCGAGGGACGGCGCGCCGCCATGGACGCGATAAGCGATGAAATCGAGACGCTTCGCCTCCTTCCTCGAAGCCAGGCGCAATAGCAGGCGCCGGGGAAGGTTCTGTTCCGCATCGATCCAGAGCACGGCGGTGGGATAGCCCGTCGCGGAGGAAGCCGCAGCAAGGTCGAGCACCTGACAAGACTGTCCATCAATCGTCTCGAGCTCGTCGCGGATCGTCGGCTTGTAGTCTCCGGCGAGATCGAGGCGCGCCAAGTCGGCGATCGAGGCGGCACCGGCAAGCCGCTGCTGGCGGTTCATCGGGATCGGGTTGCGGGCGCCGGGTACGAGGAGCCAGGTGCGATCGCCCTTCGTTAGTAATCGACGGCCCGCTTGCTTGCCGGAGCGGAAGATGGCGAGCATCACATCCTCGCCGCCGAACAGAACCTCGATCTCGCCGTCCGTCGCATGCCGTCCCGCCCGATCGTCCGTGACGCGGATCGTCACCCGACCGGAATGGTAAGGCGCACGCGCGGCATCGGCCGCGGCGAGCAACGCCACCGCGTCGAGTCTGGTGCTCGCGCCGGTCAGCGTCGCACAGACGACGAGCGCGGGCGTCACCGCTCGCGCCAGGAACCCTCCGACCTCACACATGGGCCAGGCTGTCGATGATCGGCCGGCGTGATGCGCGACGCGCCGGAATCCAGGTCGCGAGCACAACGGCGAGGATCATGATCGCAGCACCCAGCGCATAGGCGGTCGGGTAGAACCGGATGAACAACGGCACCGGGTGGGCCACGCCGGGGGGTGGCGGCAACAAGATCTCCGCACGATTCAAGATTTCGCGCAGGACGAGCGCCAGGATCGCACCGGCCATGCAGCCCAGCCCGCCGATCGTCACCCCCTCGGCGAGGAAGTAGCGTTGGATCCGGCCGCGACGCGCGCCGAGGGCGCGTAGCGTTCCGATCTCGCGGGTGCGCTCCGTGGTGACCATCAACATCGTGTTCGCGGTCGCCAGCAGCACGATCAGCAGGAGCACGAGGCCGAGAAACCCGAACATTCCGAGATAGAGTTGGCGCACCTGACGGTAGAACACGGCGAGCACGGGCCAGGTGCGAACCGCCGTCTGAATGCCCTCGCGCTCCAGGCGATCGTGCAGGCGTAGCGCTTCAGCCTCGACGCGGGAAGGATCGGCGATCAGGACGACGAGCTTGGACACGGCGCCGTGGGCGAGAAGCACGGTGTCGGCCGCACCCAGCGATGTTGCCAGATATCGATCGTCCATTTCGCGCACGGGCAACGTCGCGATTCCCACGACCTCCGCGTCGATCGCGTTGAGCACGCCGTCGACCGACATCGCCATCATCGTCACGACTTCCCCGGGGCTGACGCCGAGCGCCCCGGCGAGCCCGGAGCCGAGCACGACCTCGTGCGCGTCACGGCCGTCGCCCTCTTCGAGCCAGCGCCCGCTCGTGACCAGTCGCGGTGCGTCCATCGTTCGCCGCTCAGCTTCGGGATCCACGCCAACGCCCGCGAACGGGATGGCCACCTCTCCGTCCGTCAACAGTCCGAAGAACTCGGTCCGCTCCAGTACCTCGACGACTTGCGAATCGCCGCGAAGCGCCGTCACCGCCCGCGACGCGTCGGCGAGCCCGTGACGGAGCGCCTCGAGGCCTGCTGCGTCGTCCGCAGCGTCGGGATTAGTGAACTGCAAGTGCCCGACCCCACCACGGATGGTGCCGTCGCGCAAGGCGTCGAAGGTCTGGGCCATGAAACCGCCGGAGAGCGCCAGGGCGGCGAAGCCGAAACTGATGATGCCGCCGGCCAGAAGACTCCGCCGCCGATTCCGTCCCGCGTTCCGCAGCGCGAACAGCCAGACGTTCATCACGCACCGTCCTCGACCAAACCGTCGCGCAAGGCGACGACACGCCGAGCCCGGACGCGGACGCGCGGATCGTGCGTCGCGACGACGCAGGCCACACCCCGCTCGCGGTTCAGCGCCGTCAGCAGGTCGAGAATCTCATCGGCCGCGATGCGGTCGAGGTTGGCGGTCGGCTCGTCGGCGAGCAGCACTTTTGCATCGTTTGCCAGCGCTCGCGCAATGGCCACGCGTTGTCGCTGTCCGCCGGATAGCAAGTCCGGACGAATCGCGATCTTGTCGCGGAGGCCGACGGCCGCGAGCAACGCCGCCGACCGCGACCGACGCTGTCGCGCAGGGATGCCGCGCAGAAGCATCGGTAGCTCGACATTCTCGGTTGCGTTCAGGACAGCGATCAAGTTATAGGTCTGGAACACGTAGCCGAAGAGTTCGAGCCGGAGATCGGCGCAAGCGTCGTCGTCAAGCGTCGTGAGTGGTCGGCCCTCCCAGCGCAACTCGCCGGCGTCGGGGGAGTCGAGCAAGCCGAGCAGGTTCAATAGCGTCGTCTTGCCCGAGCCCGATGGTCCCTCGAGGACGACGAATTCGCCCGCTTCGAGCGCGAAGTCGACACCACGCAGCGCGGGAACCTCGACCGCGCCCAGCGTGTAGGTGCGGGTGAGCCCAATACCCTCCAACAATGGCGGCCGGAGACTCATCCGCTGCGCTCCGTCGCGCGCGCTTCGATCAAGTGATTGGCGAACGGGGTTCCCGCAAGCGACGGCGCGGCCGACACGGCGAGGCCGAAACCTTCGAGCAGCCGGATCCACGCGTTTTCCGCACGATAATGAAACTGCCGCCTGAGATCGCCGCGCAGCATCGCCCTGGCCCGTTCTGCGGCGCGGGTGCACTGGAAGCGCAGGCCGCCTGCAGCGTCCGGTTCGCGGATCAACAAGATCCCTCCTCGAGAGATGGCCGCGGCCGCGCGGCCGAGGAGCCGCTCTTGGGCGGCAGCGTCGAGATAATGCAGCACGTCGAGCAGCAGGACGACGTCGCATTCCGGAATCGCGAATGCCGAGATATCGAGCTCGAGGATAACGGCTCGCCCGGCCAGCACGGCGGCGGCGACGCGCGCGGTTTCAGTGCGATGCTCGACGCCGATCCAAGTGCAAGGTGCGCTAGCCGTATCCCGCGCGCTTGCCGTCAGCCGACGCGCCGTATCGACGACAACGAGCGCGATGCCACGACCGCATCCGAGATCGACGATCGTTCCGTCGCCTCGGGGCGCCAGGCGACGCGCCAGCTCGCGGTAGAGCGGATCGTAAAGCAGCTTTCCGCGGACGAACTCCCAATGGAGAATTCCGCATGTCGCGAAGCGTGCGGCCGTCGCTTCCGCGAGGCGCATCCAATCACTCTGGCGCTTCCACTGCCGGCGGCTGAATCCGTAGGTCAGGGCTCCGAGCGTCAAGCCGAGAATCACGCCCATGACGGCGCTGCCGAACATCAATTCCGTTCCAAACGCGAGGGGCCCGGGTTGGGTCACTTCAGAGACAGAGAGCGCCGGCCAATCCCCGGAAAGCAGACGGTGACCGATCGCGAAACCGCCCCAGAACAGGAACGGCGCGGAGATCGGGTTGTTGATCCAAGCGGCGAGGTAGGTGTTCAGGCGACTGACGCCGAAGAGGCGTGCGAGGATCGCGCAAAGGGCGAGGTGCAGTCCCCACAGCGGCAAGCAGCCGACGATGACACCGAGGGCGATTGCGGCCGCCTGGCGCCTGGGGGAGTCGTGCTCGGTGCGCAGCAGGAAGTGCAGATCACGGATCGCGTCGCGAAATCTGTGACGTCGGCGGCGCCGCGGTATTGCGGCCTCGGCTGCCTCAATCATCGGCGCCGGGGTCCGGTAGCGGGATCGAGCGCAGGCCCGCGTGGTCGAGACACGCCAGGAGGGGCGGCAGACTGTCGAGGACCACCGGACGCGTGCTGCGCGATCGCGACGTGACGCGGTCATGCAGCAGCAAGACGTCGCCCGCGGCCAGGCGGCGCGTCAACCGCGACGTGACCGCGCGGGCGTCGGTGCTCACGGTGTCGAAGCCGCGACGCGTCCAACTGGCGAGAGCGAGTCCGCGGGCGGCGATCAACGGGTCGAGCCACGGGTTGCGCAACCCGGCAGGGGTGCGGAACCACCGCGGCGCCCGCCCGGTCTGGCCGGCGAGCGTCTCTTGCGCCCGATCGATCTCGCGCCCGATCGCTCGAGGTCCGAAGAAGCAGAATAGATTCGCGTGCGACCACGTGTGATTCTCGACCCGATGCCCGCGCCGCGCGATTTCAACGACTAGATCGGCGTGGGCTGCCGCACGGCGGCCGATGCAAAAAAACGTCGCGCGCGCGTTCGCCGCGTCGAGCAGGTCGAGCACCCGCGGGGTAACCTCGGCATCGGGTCCGTCATCGAACGTCAATGCGACCGTGTCGGCACCGGCAGCCTCGCGCGACAGCCGCCGCAGATTGGGGCCGAGCCAGCCGCTTCGCGGCCAGAGGCTTGCGCCGACGAGCAGCGCGTGATCGGCGGCAAGGATCCCAGCGATCCAGGGCCAGATCGACGGGGCGATCACGCAGGCGGCCGCGCCGACGGCGTGGAGCGCCATCGACGTCTGGACCAGCGGCGCCCGGTTCCGTCGTCGATCAGGCATCGATGCCCGCGACCGCGCCGAGCCGGCGCAAGGCCGCGTGGTCGACCTTGCCTCGCGCGGTCCGCGAGATCTCGGAAACGAGCACAACGCGCCGGGGGACCTTGTAGTCGCTCAAGCGGCTGCGACACCAGGCGACGATCTCGTCCGTGGTCAGCCCGTTCGCCGGACAGGCGACGAAGGCGCAGACGATTTGCTCGCCTTCATACGTCCCGTCCAGGCCCTCGACGGCGACCTCGGTCACGGGGCCGAGTTCGCGGATCACGCCCTCGACTTCCGCGGGCTGAACCTTGAGGCCGCGCACGTTGATCAGCGTGTCCGCGCGTCCGGTGAGGCGAAGGCGAGTTCCGTTCCAGCAGCCAAAATCGTTGGACAGGAATCGACCGCCGGCGAGTCGCGCATGGGCCTGCGGCGTGTACCCGATCGCCACGGCCGGGGATTCGATCCGGATTCGCGCCGAGGAGCCCCCGTCGTTCGTTGCGTCGGCTCCGGGTGCGAGCACGACCTCGACGCCACGGACTGGCTCACCGACGTCGCCGTGCTCGGCAGCAGTGCCCGTCGGATCGTAGGCGATCCCCCCGCACTCGCTCGCACCGTAAAACGCATGCAGCGGCAGGCGACAGCGGTCGCGAAACGCGCGCGCATTCTCCGGCAACACCGGTGCTCCGGCAACGATGACGAGTCGCAGCGCATGCGGCAGCGTCGGCGGTGTGCCGAGCCGAGTCAACGCCGTCGCCCAAGCCGGAACGGTCGGAAAGACCGTCGCCTGGAATCGATCCGCCGCGTGGAGCGGCGCCAAGTGGGTAGTGTCCTCGGGCAGGATCAACGGCAACCCGGCGACGAGTGCGGGGATGACGAGACTCGACAACCCGTAGCTATGTGCGAACGGGATCATCGCGAGCAGTCGGTCGCCCGACCGGATACCCATCGTCTCGCGCAGCGCCAGATCATCGGCGAGCAGCGCTTCGGAGCGGACGGCAACGCCCCGCGGTTCGCCGCTCGATCCGGAGGTCAGCTTGATCAATGCTTCGCTCTCGAGCGCCGGTGGACTTGGACCGTCGAAATTGTAGCTCTCGATCGCCAGGTCGGAGTCGGTTTCCGGAAACGCCGCGCGGATTCTCAGCACCTCGCCGAACCCGATTGCCCGCGCGGTCCGGGCGATCTCATTGACCCGCATCAGTGGATCGAGCAGGACGGGCACGCGGCCCCGGCGCCGACAGGCGAGGAGCGCGGCGAGGAACCCCGGACCGTTCGGCGCGAGAAGTCCGATCCGGCGCAGGTTCGTGTCCGTCGATTCCGAAACGGCAACGGCGAACGACTTCGCGAGTGAATCGATTTGGGCCACCGAAGTCGCTCGGCGGGCCCCGGTAACCAGAACCGCCGCTGCGCGGTCGGTGACGAGCCGGTCGAAGGCGGCAAGGAGCGGATCGTTCTGGTTGGCCGCGGTCATGGCTAGGTCCCCTGATTGTACCGTCGCCGCGGTGGATGTTACCATCAGTCGTCAAAGGCCGCGCCGCTAGCTCGGCAGGGTTTCACTCCAATAATGACGCTCGGCGATTTCAAACAGTTCATCATCGAGACCCTGCAGCTCGCCGGGGTAACGCCGGAGATGATCGTCGACGACCAGCCGCTGTTCGGCACAGGGCTGGGGCTCGATTCGGTGGACGCGATCGAGCTGGTGGTGGCGCTCGAGAAACGCTTCGGGCTGAAGATCGCGGCCCACGAGATCGATCGCGACGCATTCAGCTCGCCGAGTGCGATGTTCGAATTCGTGGAGCGGCGCCTCGCCCAGGGCGGCACGTCCGGATGACGAGCGCGCCCAACGCGCGCCGCGTCGTGGTCACGGGCATGGGCGGCGTCAGTCCTTGGGGCTGGGGCATTGCCCCGTTGCGCCGGGCGCTCGCGGCCGGGGATTGCGCGATCCGCAGCGTCACTCGCTTCGATGCCACCAGCTTTCCGTCGCAGATCGCGGCGGAGGTGCCGCCGCCGCCGCCAGAACTGGCACGATCGATCCGCGGCTGGTCGCGATTGTCCTTCGCCGATCGCTATGCGGTCGCCGCGGCCCTCGAGGCCCTGCGCTCGGCCGACTGGCCGACGTCCCCGGAATTGACGACCGGTGTTTTCTTCGGGAGCAGCACCGGGGGGATGTGGGAGACCGAGCGCTTCTACGAATCGTGGCGCCACCGATGTCTCGAACGCGCGCCGCGCCACGCGCTCGCCACGCAACCGGTCGATCGTCCCGCCGAAGCGGTGGCTCGGGCAATCGGCGCGAGCGGGACGGTAATGACCGTTTCGTCGGCCTGCGCATCGGCAACGCTCGCGATTGGGGAGGCGCTGGACGCGGTGCGCTCAGGCGACGTCGCGATCGCGATCGCCGGTGGCGCCGACAGTTTGTGCCGAGTGACCTTCGGCGGGTTCAACGCGCTGCGATCCGTCGATCCTCGGCCGTGCCGGCCGTTCCGCGCCGATCGCGAGGGCTTATCGCTAGGCGAAGGCGGGGCCGCACTGGTGCTCGAACCGCTCGAATCGGCGCTGGCGCGTGGGGCCCGACCCCTGGCTGAGCTTTGCGGCGCCGGAGCATCGGCGGACGTCCATCACATGACCGCGCCCGACCCGCAGGGGCGCGGCGCCGCGCTGGCCTTGGCGCGAGCGCTCGAAGACGGCGCTTGCGAGTCAGCTCGTGTCGGTGGAATCAACGCGCACGGCACCGGCACGCCGCTCAACGACCCGGCCGAGTTCCATGCCTATGAGCGCCTGTTCGGCTCGAGGGCGCGCGAGATCCCGGTGATGGTCACCAAGGCCAGCGTTGGTCATCTGCTTGGTGCCGCCGGGGCGATCGAGGCCGTGGCCACGATTCTGGCGCTCGTCGAGCAGCGACTCCAACCCTCTCCCGGTTCGGGTGCGATCGATCCTGAGATTCCGGTCCGGTTGCCGGCGTCCTCCGCTTCGAACGCACTCGATGCCATGGTCTCGATCAACCTGGGATTCGGCGGTTGCAACGGAGCGATCGTGCTCGCACGTTGGAGCGGTTCGTGATCCGCGAGGATTCGATCGTCGTCACCGGAATCGGTGCGGTCGGGGCGTTTGGCCGGGGACGTGCGGCTCTCGCTGCCGCACTCGCGCGGGGAACGCCGAGGGTCAGCGCCGTCGATCGGTCGAGCGGCTGGCACGGCGAACGCGCCGCGAGGACGGCGCTTCTGGTCGATCCCCGCGCGATCGAGGGAGCGATCCCGCCGCTCGAGGCACGGCGCATGAGTCCGCCGTCGCGATTTGCGGTCGTCGCCGCGTCCGACGCGCTGGCCGACGCCGCAATATCGGTCTCCTCCGAGCGCGATCCGGATCTAGCGGTCGCAATGGCGACGAGTTTCGGTCCGACATCGTTCACCCAGCGCCTGGTCGATCAACTTCTCGACGAGGGGCCCGCGGCCGCGTCGCCCGCGCTGTTCATCGAATGCGTGGCCAACGCCCCCGCCGGACGAGTCGCGTTGAGCGCGCGGGCCGCCGGATCGAACTCGACGTTCGTCATGGGCGAAGCCGGGTCGCTCTTCGCGCTGGGACGGGCTGCACGGTGGATCGCGTCCGGCCGCGCACGAGTCACGCTCGCCGGCGCCGTCGATGAGATGACCCCACTGCTCCACGCGTTGCTCGACCGTTTCCGCGCGCTCGCGCGTTCGGAACGCGACGGCGTCGAGCGTGCGCGGCCGTTCGATCGTCGGCGCGACGGGTTTCTCGCGGCGGAGGGCGCCACGCTCGTCGTGCTCGAGCGCGAAGCGGCGGCGCGCCGCCGCGGCCGGCAGCCGATCGCGCGTGTCGTCGGGGGGTGGTCGGCCTTCGATCCGACGGCACCCCAGAGCGCTTGGGGACACGGACACGCGGGCCTCGCCGCTGCGTTGCGTTCCGGATTGAGCCGACACGGGACCGAGATCGACGAGATCGATCTCGTCGTCTCCGGAGCCTCCGGAAGTCGGGCCGGGGATCGGCTCGAAGCCGGCGTCCTGCGGCGGGCCTGGGGCGAGCGGCCGTTGCCGCCGATCGTGGCCCCAAAGTCGGTCACGGGCGAGTACGGGGGCGCGTTCATCGGCGCCGCGCTTCTCATCGCGGCCGGTAATTCGACGATGCCGGTCCTCGATTTCGACGCGGATGAAGCCGGCTGCGGACTGAGCCTGCATCGCGGACCGCCCTATCCGCCGCCGCGTCGAACGCTCGTCTCGGCGCTGTCGTCGGGTGGGGCGGCGACGTGGCTGCTGCTGGAACGTGCATGAACGCGGGCTCCATCACCGTCGCGATTCCGGCATTCCAGGCCGCGCGGACCGTCGGCGATGTCGTTCGGCGCGCCGGGAAAGTCGGTGCCGACGTCCTGGTCATCGACGACGGCTCGACCGATCAGACCGCGGACGCCGCGCGGGCTGCCGGCGCGCGCGTCATCTGCCATGCACAGAACCTCGGCAAGGGCTGCGCCTTGCAGACGGCGTTCCACGACGCCTTCGCTCGCGGCCGTGACGCGGTCGTGACCGTCGATGCCGATGGCCAGCATCTTCCCGAGCTCATTCCACGCCTGCTCGATGCGGCCGACGGAGCGGATCTCGTCATCGGCGACCGGACGCATCTCTACTCGTCGATGTCCCGCGGGAGACGGATGGCTAATCGCTACTCGACCCGAGTGATCTCGTTCGTCGCCGGGCGCCGGCTGGTCGACGTGCAATGCGGCTTTCGAGTCTACACGCGAGAGCTGATCGAAGCGACGGGCTTTCCGGAGCCGCGATTCGAAGCCGAGAGCGCGGTACTGGTCCGCGCGGTGCGACGCGGGCTCCGAGTGCGCTGGGTGCCGATCGAGCTCGGATTCGCTGACGGTCGCGCGACCAGCCACTTTCGTCCGTTGATCGACAGCCTGCGCATCGCCGCCGCGGTCTTGCGTGCGCGTTTTGTCCGGCCGCCTGATTTCGCGCAGAGCGACGCGCGGCAACGGGAGCGGACGTGACCGAGTTGCCTCGAGTCGTGCTGGTCACGGGCGGGAGTGGGGGTCTGGGGGGAGCGATCGTCGCCCTCCTGCGCGAGCGCGGTGCCGAGGTCGCATTCACCTACCATCGCAACGAGGCGAATGCGCACCGACTCGCCGTGGAATCTGGGGCCCGCTGTTGGCCGCTCGACCTCCAGGACCCGGTCGCGACCGACCGGCTGGTCCGAGAGGTCGAGGCTGCTCTCGGGGTCATCGACGGGCTGGTCAACGCATTCGGCATCCGCGTCGACGCGCTGGCGCCGCTGACGTCCAACGACGATTGGCAGCGTGTCGTGGACACGAATCTCGGCGGTGTCTTCCGCTGCTGTCGCGCGGTGATCCCAGGCATGATCCGTGCGCGGCGCGGGGCGATCGTCAACCTCGCGTCATTGAGCGCGCTCCACGGTCGCGCCGGTCAGGGTGCCTACGCGGCGTCAAAAGCCGGTGTACTCGGTTTGACACGTGTGCTCGCGCGCGAGGTCGGGCGACGCGGGATCCGGGTCAACGCGGTCGCACCGGGCTATGTCTTGTCCGCGTTGACCGAGTCCCTGCCGGAATCGGTGGTCGCCGACCTGCGTTCGAACGAGGCGCTTCCGTCAGGTGTTTCGTCTCGATGCGTTGCCGAGTCCGTCGCTTTCCTGCTCTCGTCTCGCGCCGAATCGATCACTGGCGAGTGCGTGGCCGTTGACGCCGGTGCTTCGGCCTGAGTGGAGCGCCATCGATCGTGACGACCATTGCCGCAGGCCCGAGCCACGCGCCCGAACGCGGTCCACTAGCTCGCTGGTTGGGGCCATTTCACGTTACCGGCGTGTTTTGGTACCGCCTCCATCTCTGGGCCGCGCGATTCGTTCCCCGCTGGCTCCTTCCAATCTTGACCTTGACATTCACCGCGTTTTTCTTCGTGGCGTTGCATCGAATCCGCCGCGCGATCGCCGCGAACCTCGTCGCGGTGCTCGGACCCTGCGGGACCGTCGAGTCCGGTCGTCGGGTCTGGCGGACACTGCATTCGTTCGCGTGGTGTCTGACCGAGCGCTACGAGTATTTTGCGGGACGCGAGGCGCCGACTGTCGAGGTCGAGGGGTTCGACGACTGTGAAGGGCTGTTCGCGCGACCGGGCGGTCTGATCGTCCTCACCGCACACGTCGGCAACTGGGAGGTCGCATCGTCCGTGCTAACGGCGCGCGTGGCCCGAGCGGTCCATCTGGTGAGGGAAGTGGAGGCCGACCCGGCGGCGCAACGCTTCTTCTTCGGGCTCGTCGAGCGCCGCGGGCTCGCCGGTTTGACCGTGCACTTTGCCGGAGATCCGCGCCTCGGGCTCGTGCTCCACGACGCACTGTCCCGCGGCGAGGTCGTCGCGCTGCAAGGCGACCGTCCGCGCGAAGGCGGACAGACGATTCAGACGCGACTTTTCGGCCGTAGCTTTGAGGTTCCCGCCGGCCCGTTCGTGCTCGCTCGCGCGACCGGGAGTCCGCTCCTGCCTGCGTTCGCCCACCGCACGGCACGCTGGCGATACCGGATTCACTGTCAGGAGCCGGTGCACGTCGCCTCGACCGACGATCGCCGCGCCGATCTCGCGCAAGCAGCCGCCGCGGTCACCGCGATGCTCGAGGCCGTGATCCGCCGGGAGCCCCATCAGTGGTTTTGCTTCCGCGAAGTCTGGCCGGAATCGACGTGAGGGTTCAGAGCGGGGGCGCCGGCGGGACGACCCAGGTCGACAGGTCGCCAGAGAGTAGCTCGCCCAGCTCGTCCCTCACGGTCACAGCGTAGGCAATCAAAGCGCCCGAAGCGGTGACGCGTCGAACCTGCGCAAGCAGCAAAGCGTCCAACGAAAACTCGGGACGCCGAAACGAGGTCGAGCGGACGCGCACGAGGTAACCCGTGCGGGTTACGCCTGCGGCGGCGTCGGTCGGGCGCTCCAAGAGCGCTGCGGCCTGGGCGGCGAGCTCCAGGCCGAGGAACGCCGGACAGCTCGTACCCCGGACGTAGGGTGAGTCTCGCGGGACACGCCCCTCGCAAACCAGGCTCGTCTCGCCGCGCTCGAGCACGCGGACGACGAGTCGCGCCGGTGGCGCGTGGGGCAGATCCCCGGGAGCGATTCCTAGATCACGGTCGTCTGGCACCAGCGGAGCACTCCCTCGGTGATCCGATCGCCGTCGCGATCGATCCGAAATCGGGCCTGGTCGGAATCGTGGGCGATCCGCAGGACGACGCGGAGCCGGTCACCGGGACCGACCGTTCGGGACAAGCGCAGCGAGTCGATGGCGGTGATTCGCGAGGAACCGCCGACCCGCTGCTCGAGAATCTCCGCGAGCAGGACGAGCTGCGCGACCGCGGGCAGGACCGGTTCTCCGGGGAAGTGCCCTGCAAAGAACGGGGATTCCGGCGCGACTCGGACCACGGTCACCCCGTCGGCCGGCGATTCGGCGAGAAGCTCGAAACCCGCTGCGCTCCACGACATCGGGGTCAGGGTAGTTCAATCCAGTCGCGAACCCCCCCCATGCCGCTCCGCGCGCTGGGGGTGGTAGGATCCCCGCCTTCCCGGTCGATGTCCCGGTCCCGCCGCAGGAGTGCGACGATGTCCTATCCGTACCGCGTCCAGCGCGCTGCCGGCTGGACCTTGTTTGCCGTCCTCAGTGGTACGGTCGTCCCTTCCGATGTCGCTGCGCCCGCGCAGTCACCTCGTCCGCTCGGCCCGGGGACCCACAAGGTGCTGACCCACCCGCGCGTGAACGGCTTTCGGCGCAGTTACTTCGTGCACGTGCCCCCGCTCCGCGCCCTTGCGACACCGCGCCCGGTGATCCTTGCGCTGCACGGGGCCTTCAGTACTGCGCGTTCGTTCGAGCGCGAGACCGGCCTGAGCGAGCTGGCCGATCGCGAGGGCTTTCTCGTCATCTATCCTCAAGGCATCGGGCTGTTCGACTTGCTTCGGCACTGGAACTCAGGTCATTGTTGCGGCAAGGCTCGCAAGATGAACCTCGACGACGTCGACTTCGTCCTCGGCGCGGTCGACGACGTCGCGCTGCAGCTCCCCGTAGATCGCAGTCGGATCTACGTGATGGGATACTCCAACGGCGGCATGCTGGCGTACCGGATCGCGGCCGAACGGTCCGACGTCGTGGCCGCGGTCGCGGCGATTTCAGCCACTGTCGGCGGGAGCCCTTCCGCCGATGAGCCGGAGTGGGTCGTTTCCCGGCCGGCTCGCCCCGTGCCTGTGCTCGCCGTGCACGGCCGCGACGACGAGAGCGTGCCCTACGCGGGCGGGAGCACCGTGAAGAGTCGGGGCAAGAACAGCACGATCTCGGTCGCGCGATCGATCGGCTTGTGGATCGATGCCGACGGCTGCGAATCGCAACCGCTGGTCGAGCGGATGCACGGCGGTCGCGTCGAGCGAAAGACGTGGTCCGCTTGCGGCGCAGACTCAGAGGTGACGCTCTACAGCCTGGACGGCTGGGGGCACGACTGGCCGGGGGGGCAGTTCCTGGAGCAACTCCCGCAGGACGATCCGCTGCGCCAGTTCGCCGTGACCGAGATCGTCTGGCGCTTCTTCGAGCGTCAGCGCAGGACGCGATGAAAACCCGAAGCGCCCAGACTCTATTGCTGCTCGTGCTGATCGTGACGTTTACGGCGGATTGCATGGGTTGGAGACCGGAGTGGAATCGCGTCGACACGGCGGGAACTCGTGCCGCGGGCGGTGCAACGAAGGCGAGCCTCGAGCAAGCTCGCGAGGCGTCGCAACACGCGGTAACTGCTGACGCGTTGCACGCGGCCATGGCGGCCCACGAACTCGTGTTGGCGCAAGACGCGCAGAACTACGCCTCGCTGGTCGCGCTGGCAGATCATTCGATCCTGCTCGCGACAGCCTATACCGAGTCGCGCGGAGCCAAACGCGAGTTCTACGAGCGGGCGATGCGCTTGGCCGAGCGGGCGATGTACACGAACCCCGACTTCAAGCGACTGGCGGACGGCGGCGCGCGACCCTGGGTTGCCTGCAGTGTCCTGACCGAGCGTGAGATGGGCGCCATGATGGCCTGGATGACCGCCCTGCTCTACAAGTTCAAAGAGTGCATGTCCCCGCCGGTTCGGGTGGTCAATGTGCGGTGGATCACCCGTCTCGACCCGATTCTCGATCGCATGGAGCAGATCGACGAGAAATGGGAGGGGGGTGCCGTACCCTTCACTCGCGCCTTCTACTACTTCATCCTGCCGCGCAGTCTGGGCGGCGATCGGGAACTGGCGGCGAGTTCCTTCGCGCGAGCCGTCGAGCTGGGGCCGACACGCGTTCTCAGTCGGTGGGGCCGGGCGAAGTTCTTCCACGTCTTGATGAAAGACCGTGCAGGCTTCGTCGAGGATCTCGAGTGGGTCGCCAGTCGAGATGTCCAGGGCGCGCCCGACCCGCCGGCGTGGAGCGCCTACATCCAGCGCGACGCAACGCGCTTGCTCCAGCAGGTGGACCGACTGTTCTGAGCCTCTTGCCGCCGTGAAACGTTCCCGCCCCGAACTATGCGATCACGCAGGCGAACGAATTCAGCCACCGATCAGGTCAGACCAGCGGTCAGAAGGCCATGCCGACGCAAGGCTCTTGCATGGATGTTTCCCCGCGGGGACATTTAACGCGAATCGAAGCCACGTAGTGTTGGTTGTCGGTAGGG
>JANNRU010000143.1:0-9797 GCA_031401755.1 Acidobacteriota bacterium
GCGCCGAAGGGTCCGGCAGCTGGAGCTGATCGCGGACCGGGTCTGTCCGGTAATGGCCGACGGCGAACCGGTCGCCACCACTGGACCGGGTCAGGCTGTCCGTAGCCGCCTTCGCCCGGGCGCGCTGGCGGTCGTGGGCTAATCGCCCCTCCGCTTCCGAGCGATCTCGAGTAAAACACCCTACCCTGGAGTCATTGGCGCGTCCGGCACAGTGCGTCCGCGCTCGTTGCCCACGGGAGGTCCGGATGGCTCACGAACCCAGGCTCGACGATCTGCGGCGCGAGATCGACGCGTTCAACGCGCAGATCTTGGAACTGCTCCAGCAGCGAGGGGCGCTCGTGCTCGAGATCGCCAGGCTAAAACGGGAGCAAGGACTCGACGGCTACGACCCGAGTCGCGAGGAGGAGATGCTGCGCACCCTCATCGCCTCCGCCGATGCACCCTTCGGACCGGCCGAGGTTCGCGAGGTGTTCAAGGGCATCTTTCGCGCATCCCTCGACATTCAAGATCAGGCGCGTCGACGCACGTTGCGCGTGTTGCGGCGTGATCTCGTGCCGCGGGGCGGCATTCGAGTCGGCGACGTCGCTATCGGGTCGGGAGAGCCGGTTTTTTTCCTCGGCCCCTGCTCGGTCGAGTCGGCCGAGCAGATCGAGACGATCGCCGCCTTCGTCGCCGGTTTGCCCGTCAAGACAATTTTGCGCGCTGGCGCTTTCAAGCCCCGGACCAACCCCTACACGTTTCAAGGTCTGCGCGAAGAAGGTCTGCTGCTGCTCCGCGCTGCTGCCGATCGGCACGGCCTCGCCGTGGTCACAGAGGTTCTGGACAGGGCGACCGTCGACCTCGTCGCCCAACATGCGGACATGCTGCAGATCGGCGCCCGCAACATGTTCAACACCGAGCTATTGAAGGCCGTCGGACGCGCGGGAAAGCCTGTGCTCCTCAAACGCGCGTTCATGGCCACGATCGAGGAGCTGTTGCTTTCGGCCGAGTACATCCTGTCGCAGGGCAACGACGCCGTGGTCCTCTGCGAGCGCGGCATTCGCACCTTCGAGCGAGCCACGCGCAACACGCTCGACATCTCGGCGATCCCGCTGCTCCAGCAGGAAACCTCCCTTCCCACGATCGTGGATCTCTCGCACGCATTGGGCCGAAAGGACATCCTGGCGCCCTGCGCTCGGGCGAGCCTGGCGGCCGGCGCCGACGGGCTGATGATCGAAATCCACGACCGTCCGGAGCGGGCCATGTCCGACGGGTTCCAACAGCTCGATCTCGACGAATTCTCCACGCTGCTGGAGGGGCTGAACGAGGCCCAACCGGTACGCCTCATTCCCGAAACGGTCCGGACCGGAAACGACGACTGATTCCACTCCGGACGGGTCGGCGATCGTTGAACCCCGGTCGCACGCCGGATTCGAGCGGCTATACTCTGGCGGTCCGGGCTCGACCGCCGACTTCGCCGCAACGAGGTCGATTCAGCGCCCCGCATAGGAACGTTTCGGCATGGATCACCCGATCGTGGCGCTCTGGAACGCCATCTCACTCTCGCGTGCCGGACTCATCGCCCAGATCGCCGTCGCCCTCATCGCCCTCGTTCTGCTCGAGTGGGGACGGCGGGTGGCGACGCAAGGCCGCACGGAACGTTTCGGCCCCCTGCGCGACCGTCTGCTCGCTGCTTCAACGTTGATCGCCGCAGTGGCCTGGTTCAATTTCGGCGGACTCCATTCCCCAAGATTCATCCACACTTGGGATTCGTATCACTACGTCATTGGCGCGAAGTACTTCCCCGAGTTGCGCTATGACGGCCTCTACGAGTGCACGATCGTCGCCGACGGCGAAGCCGGACTCGGACCGCGAATTGCCGACGAACCGGTCACCGACCTGCGCACGAACGTGATGATTCTCACCGAACAGGTACTCGCGCACCCGGACACGTGTCGGTCGCGTTTCACGACGGAACGCTGGAGCGAATTCGTCCGCGACGTCGCTTTCTTCCGGGATCGGGTCGGAATCAAGCGCTGGGCGTCGATTCGGCGTGACCACGGTTTCAATGCGTCTCCGGTGTGGATGCTCGTCGGCCGGACCCTTGCCGAGCTCGGGCCAGCGACGTTACCGTTCGTCACGGCGCTCTGCCTGATCGACCTGCTGCTGATCGCGCTTGGCTTCGTCGGTGCCATCGGTGCCTTCGGCTGGCGGGCGGCAGCGGTCGCCGTGATCGTCTTTTGCACCTCGTATCCCGCGGACTTCACCTGGACCGGAGGCTCGTTCCTGCGCTACGACTGGTTTGCGTTGAGCCTGCTGTCGCTGAGCGCTGCGCGCGCGGGACGACACCGGCTCGCCGGCGCAGCCCTTGGTTGGGCCGCGGCGCTGCGCCTGTTTCCGGTCCTGCTCGCCATCGGCCCGCTGATCGTGCTCGCGCGAGTGCGGCTCGTCGAGGGCCGTTGGGATTCGCGGGCACTCCGTTTCCTCGCCGGCGCGGTCGGCGCTGGACTTGCGCTGTCCGCCGCGGCCGTCGCTCACGACGGAGGTCTGGACTCACATCGTCAATTCGTCGTCAACACGCTGAAACACAACGCGACCCCATTGTCAAATCACATGGGTCTGCCGACCCTGCTGGCCTTCACACCGAGCGGAGTGGCGACGCGAATGATCGACGACGACTCGCTCGATCCTTGGGCCCCCTGGCGTGCAAAGCGGGCAGAAAATCTATCGCGTTTGCGCCCGTTTCACGTGGCAGCAATTCTTGCCAGTATCGTTCTGATCGGCCTGGCCCTGCGCCGCGGTGCTCGGGACGAGATTTGGATCGCATTGGGGCTCGCGACGCTGCTCATCGCGGTGACTGTAGAGTTGACCGGCTACTACTATGCGTTTCTCGGCGTTTCAGCGCTGCTCGTCGCCGCGCGACCCGCGGCTGGATCGATTCTCCTGGCCCAGGCAGTGCTCTCCCAGCTACTCGGCAAGCTGCGAGTTTCGGGCGCGACCGCGACCCTCGACGAGCGCTACGTTGCGATCAGCGCGCTCGAATTGATCGCCCTGACTTGGGTTGTGTTCACCTTCATTCGCCAGAGGGACTCCCCGATGCCGCCGACGCCGGTCGATTTGCGGCCTGCGACGAATCGATGAGCCTGGCCGACCTCGTCGCCCACGGGTCCGTCTTACGACTTGCCGCGCCGCTCGTCGTGTCGTTCTGGATGCGGGCGGCGGTGACCTTCGTCGACACCCTCTACGCCGCCGCCGTGGGAGACGCAGCAGTGGCCGCGGTGGGTCTGACGATCCCGCTCGAGTTCCTGATGATCGCGGTCTGGGTCGGCCTATCGAACGGTCTCACCTCGCAATTGTCGCGGGCGATCGGTGCCGGCGCGCGCGGCAGGGTGCGCCAGTATCGTCGGGCGACCGCGCGGCTCGTTCTAGTCCTGGTCCCCGTGTTTGTCGGGGTCGGCATCGGTATCTGGGCGATCGCGCCGCGCCTCGACCTGGACCGCGATGTCGCCAGCGCATTCCGGGTTTACGGCTCGGTGCTCGTCGCCGGATCGGCCGTGACGATGTTTTGGTCCGTTCTTCCGGATTCGATCATCAAGGCGCATCACGACACGCGATCGACGATGTGGGCGGGAATCTGGACCAACGTCTTGAATCTGATCTTGAACACGTGGTTCGTGTTCGGGCTGGGTTGGGGCGTTTTTGGTATCGCGCTGTCGACGGTCGTCGGCCGACTGGGAGGCTTGATCTACGCCTTGCATCGCGCCGGCGCACTCGAGAGGGGACGATGCGGTGATGATCGCCCCGTCGCGGCCGACCTCGACCCGGCGCCGACTCGCGCAATCCTGGCGCTGGCCGTGCCGTCCGCGGCGACCTTCGGACTGATGGCCACGGAGTCGGCGGTCGTCAACGCGCTCCTGACGAGGACGCCCTTCCCAACGGAATCGGTCGCCGCTTACTCGATCTTCTACCGGACGTCGATGTTTTGCCTCCAGCCCGTGATCGCGACGAGCGTCGCCCTGCTGCCTTTCGTGGCCCGGTTGGAGGGAACAGCTGACATCGGCGGGGCGCGACGGGCCGTTAGGCAAGTGACGCTCGCCGCGGCGCTCTACGCCACGGCGCTGGCGCTCCCGGCAATCTGGATCGCGCCTTGGATTGCGCGTCGCCTGTCGGAATCGGAGACGACCGCGTCCTACGTCGCTGAAACGTTGCTAGCGCTGCCGATCCTGTGTCTCGTCAGCGCCCCGTTTCTCCTGTGTCGCCCTGTCTTTGAGGGGCTCGGGCGCGGCCAGCCCGGGTTGTGGATGGCGATCATGCGCTATGCCGTGCTGACCGGTCCTCTGGCTTGGATCGGAGCACGATTTGCGGAATCCCTCGGACGCCCGCCGTTGCACGGTGTGATTGTCGGCACGCTGATCGCCGCGGCCGCGTCTTCCGCGGTCTTTCTGGTCTGGACCGATCGGACCCTGCGCGTCAAGACCCCTCCCGGAGCGGGGGGCCGCCCTACAGAGATGAACTCCGCTCCGGACTCGTTTTCGGTCAGCCCTTCTTGACGTTGTCGCCGGCGCCGGGTTGATCGAACTTTTCGACGCTGATCGTGTCGCTACCGTGAGTCTGGCCAATCACGACGACCTTGGAGCCGACGCTTGCGAGTGCGGCCTTCTGATCGCTGAGCTTGTAGATCTTGGAGTCTGTTTCGCTCCAGAAGACCAGATCCGCGCCATCCTTGTGGCACTTCAGCGTGCAATCCTTGCCTACCGCAGTTGCGTTACTCTTGCCGCAGTAGGAATCGACCACCCAACCGACGAGGCGCACTGCCTGCCCCTCTCCTTCCGCTGCGATGGAGGCTACCGAGCCGGCGCTCAGCACCAGAAACAATGCAGCGGCCCCGACGGAAACAACGACTCGGCGCATGACGAACCTCCGTTGACTGCGGGACCCACGAATCGCCCGCAGAGATGGACCAGTGTAGGCTCCCCGGCACTCCGACGGCCACCGCCACCCCATCCCGCGCCTTTCAGCGCTGAAACATCTGCTCCACCGGGACAATTCGCACGGCGCCCGCCGCGACCTTGATCGGCCAAGCGGCGATCGTCGCGTCCTCGTCCAGGATCTCTTGGGACTTGGGTGTCGGGTAAACGATCGGACTCGGTGTGCCCTGGCGCAGCGCCGCCGCCAAAGACTCGGCGTCACCGGTGACGATCGCGATCTTGAGCCGCGAAGGATCGAGGTGCCGGCGGATCGCGGCATTGACGTCGGTCAGCGTCAGTTGGTCCATCATTTCACGGAAGCGCGCTAGGTGACCGGGCGCGCCGATCGAGTAGAAGCGGTCGTCGACCGCGTAGCCGAGCCTGGCCGACGTCGTATCGGCGAAGTGCAAGACATACTTGGACAGGAAAGAGCGGGTCAATTCAAACTGCTCTTGCGTCATCCCCTGCTCGTGGAGCCGCTCGACCTCACGCAACGCCGCCCGCAGCGCGAACGCGGCCTGCGCGCGAGGTAGCGTTCGAACCCAGACCTCGAACAACTGCTGGCGCCGAGCGATATGGGGCGGCGGAAACTGACGACGCCCACCCTCGGTGAAGGCCTCGATATAGGAGTAGTCGCCGTAGTTCAACCCGCGCCGCTCGCGAATCACCTCGAACAAGTGACTGGCCGAGTTGCGGTGCTCCCCCAACCATGAGTTCGCGATCCACAACGCATAGTAGTCGCGGTCCCCGCGGCGGACGGAGAGCGGGAAACCAAAACTGATCGACGCATCGCCGTCGGGTTTGTGAACGAGCAAGACCTGTCGGCCTTCGCTCCCGGTCATCGATATCTCCGGGGCCGGCGCTACCCCGCCGATCGGAAGCGAGGCTACATCGCGTTCAAGTCTCTCCGAGATCTCGGAATCGATGCCGCCCGCGAGCGCCGGTACCGTGTTGCCCCTGGTGAAGTGCCGTTGGTAGAAGTCCCGGACATCCGCCAAGTTGATCGCGGTCAAGCCTTCGACGGTCCCCTGCGGAGGATGCGCATACGGCGTGCCCTCGAAGACGAAGCTGTAAAGAGCTGCTTTGCCAAGCTCTTCGTCGGACTCGTAACGCAGCGTGTTACGCAGGAAATTCAGGGCGTCCGTTTGCAGACGCCGAAAGTCGGACTCGCGGAATGCGGGACGGAGCCAGGCGTCGGCAAACAACTCGTAGTAATCGTCGAGCTTGTCCTTGTGCGCGCGGCCGGAGATCACCGTCATCTCGCGATCGACGCGGACGTCGTAGCCCGCCGCCAGCGGGTAGAGCTTCCGCAGGATCGCCTCGTACTCGTTGCGCGTCGTCGCGCCTTCTTCGAGCAACCGCCCGGTCAACCAGGCCAGACCCTCTTTTCCCGGTGGATCATTCTGGGAGCCGACGCGAAACCAGACTTTCAGTGAGACCGTCGGATCGTCCGGAACGTCCAGCCGCAACAACCCATCCTCCCCGCCGCTTCCGGTGATCGGCCTGTTGATCTCCGGGATCTGCCGTCGCCCGACGCCACAAGCGACGAGCGAAATCGCGCAGACCCAGACGACGACCGACCTGCCCGATGAGTAGCAAGTCTTCATTTTTTGCCCCGCAATACACCGCGGGTTCGAAAGTCCTTGCGCAGGTAGTGCGCTCCTGCGGCGCGTACTTCTTCCGACGTAATCGAGTCGTAAGTTCGGTAGAGCGTCTCGACGGCGTCGATCCCACCCGTCACTCCGACGAAGCGAGCGAGAGCCGAGGCGACGCGGTCCGGCGTGTCCAGGCCCATCAAAAAGTCGTAGCGCAGACGGGACTTCAGATCGGCGAGACGCGCCGGATCAGGAGGCTCGGATCTCGCCCGCTCGATCGCTTTTTCGATCTCTGAGAACACGTCGTCGATGCGCTCCGGATCCTTGATCCTGGTGTAGATGTCGAACAGGCCCGGATCCCGATTGGATTCGACGTCACTGCGGATGAATTCGACCCACTGCTGATCGAGGACCAGGGCCTTGTAGACTTCGCTCGTCTCGCCGAAGGTCAACTCCGCGAGCAACGACGCCGCGGCCAGTTGGCGATCGTCCGGACGGAACCGGTCGACTTTGTAGCTCAACCAGAGCATGGGCAACGACTGGCCGTCATAGTCGACCTCGACGCTACGCTCGCCGCGCTGAACCGGTTCGGGCCGCACCTCCGGCATTACGTAGCCGCGCGCCCAATCCCCATAGTAGCGTCGGGCCAGGCCGACCACCTGCTCTGGCACGACGTCGCCAACGACCATCAAGACGCTGTTCTCCGGCCGGTAATAACGGCTGAAGAATTCGCGCGAATAATCGAACATGCCGGGCATGGCCTTGATGTCGCGCTCGTAGCCCATCGTCGTGTGTCCGTAGGTGTGCTCGACAAACGTCTTCTCGCGCATCGCCTCGTAGAGGGCAAACAGAGGGCTCGTCCGGTTCTTCCGATATTCTCCATAGACCGCGCCCGCTTCGGTCTCGAAAACCGACTGCGCATAGGAGAGATTTCGGAACCGGTCGCTTTCGATTTACAACACGCGTTCGAGATCGGCTGCGGCGATCCCGAGATGATAGGCGGTGAAGTCGTCGGTCGTGTACGCATTCGCGTCGGCGCCGAGCTCAGTGACGATGCGTCCATAGATCTCTTGTGGAAACTTCTCGGTTCCGCGAAACATCATGTGCTCGAAAAAATGTGCGAACCCGGTCCTTCCGGGCTCATATTCGTCGCGCGATCCCGTTCGAACGATGGTCCAGTAGGCGACCAACCCCTGGGAACTCATCGGAATTACGATCACGCGCAACCCGTTGTCGAGGACCTGCGTCTGGGCGCGGTAAGGGAAAAATGGGGTCATGGCGTGCTCGTCAGCGTTCGCAACACCCACGACCAGGATGGCGACGGCCAATAGAATCGAAGCCTGTTTCATTCGCGGCTCCTTCGCTCACGACGATCGTTCATGTTAGCGGAGCGCTTTCGCAGACGCCGCTCAGGCCTCGTTCGATCCGGCGAGCCGCTCGATGATCGCCCGGTCGCCGGAGATCGCGACGCGCTGCATGTACAACTCGAGTCCGCGCGTCCCGCCCAACTCCTGCCCGCCGCCGGCACGGCCGGGACCGCCGTGGAGCAACTGCGGCAGGGCGGCTCCCGACCCCGGCAACTGGGCGGCGACCTTTTCCGACCCGACGTACAGACGCCCGGTCGCGGCTCCCCCAGCCTGAAGGAAGTCGGCGACGAATGCCCTGTCGTCGCTGTAAAGCGAGGTTACCAACGTCCCCCCGCCCCGGGCCACCAGATCTGCCGCGAAACGCGCGTTTCCGTCGTACGCGGCGAGGGTGGCGACCGGCCCGAAGACCTCGTGTTCGTGAATCGCGGAGGCCGCTCGCGGATCGTCGCACTGCAATAACGTCGGGGCGAAGAAGAACCCTTTTCCGGAAGGCGCTCCCTTTCCGTCGACCCGCGTTCCGCTGCCATGAACGAGGCCCGCCTCTTCACGCAGACGGGCGACGCCGGCGACCGCCGCCTGGAGCTGGCTCGCCGTTGCCAGCGGCCCCATGGTGACCGATTCGTCCTGAGGATTCCCCGTGACCGAACGCGCGAGCGCGTCCCTTAATTCAGCGCGAACGGTGGCCAACTGCGCTTGTGGTACGAAGATCCGACGAACAGCAGTGCACTTTTGCCCGGACTTCTGGGTGATCTCCCGCTCGACGTCACGCAAGAAAACGGCCCAAGTCTCCCCGCCAGAAACGACATCCGGTCCCAGCACCGCCGCGTTCAGACTGTCGGCCTCGACGTTTAATCGGGCACCGGAACCCGCGAGCGAGGCGGTGGTTCGGATCGACAGCGCGGTCGACGCCGCGCCGGTGAAGGCGACCACGTCTTGGGGGCCGAGGCGATTCAGCAGGTCCCCGGTCCCGCCGACGATCAGTGAGAGAGCGCCTTCGGGGAACACCCTGCTGTCGATGGCACTGCGGACGAATCGCTCGGCGACGAGCGCGCTCGACGTCGCCGGCTTCGTGATCACCGGCATTCCGCAGAGGAGCGCACAGGCCGCTTTCTCTCCGAAGCCCCAAGCCGGGAAATTGAAGGCGTTGATATGAACCGCCACGCCGCGCAGTGGTATCCACAGGTGTTGCCCCCAGAACCGGGCGGATCGAGCGAGCTGGATCCCCTCCCCGTCCACGAGCCAGCGCCGTTCACCGATCGACAGGCCCAACTCCCCGTAGTGAGTCAGCGCGTGTAACGCGCCGTCAATATCGAATTTCGCGTCTCGACGTGTCGCGCCCGTGTTGAGCAGCGACAGCGCGATCAACTCGTCGCGATCCTCGCGCAAGACTCGCGCGAGCTCGAGCAACATCCGGCCGCGCGACGCGAAATCGAGCTCGGCCAACGCCGGGCCGCCGCGGCGCCGAGCGAACTCGAGGGCCGCTCCGAAATCGACGCCTGCACTCGAGACTCGGGCGATCTCGGCTTCGGTGCATGGGTCAACGAGCGTGGCGAAGTCCGATCGGGCCTCATGCCACTGCCCCAAGACGTGACTCTTCAAGGTGACCATTGGTGAGCTCCCCGGCGCCCCCAACGGCGCCCGGGAACATTAGAGCAGATCGCGGGAGTACGACGCGCTCACGCGAGCGCTCGTCAGTGCTGCGTCGTTCGTCCAGCCCGGATCGGGCGCTTTCGACACGGCAGCAACGGCGCCTGGATCCGCCTCTGCTTGTTGAAGGTTCTCCGTAGTTTCTCCGTCGCCTGGCATTCGATCTGACGCACGCGCTCGCGGCTCAAGCCCATCTGCTCGCCGGTGTCCTGCAGGGTCAGCGGGGCGGCGCCGAGCAGCCC
>JANNRU010000144.1:0-6192 GCA_031401755.1 Acidobacteriota bacterium
CGGTAATCGACGTCGAGCAGCTGGATCCGATCGTCGAGTCCCGCCTCTTGAATCCGCTCTCTCGCGCGAACGTACTGCGCGCGCGAGATCGTGGTGGTCACGACCCGGCACCCATAGTGACGCGCGGCGTGAATCGCAAAACTACCCCAGCCCGTGCCGATCTCGAGCACCTCCATCTCCGGCCGCAGATCGAGCTTGCGGCAGACCAGATCGAGCTTGCGGACCGATGCCTCCTCGAGTGTCGTTTCCGCCGAGTCGAAGATGCCGCAGGAATAGGTCAGGGTCGGATCGAGGAACGTTTCGAAGAACTCGTTGCTCAGATCGTAGTGGTTGGCGATGTTGCGTTGGCTTCCCTCGCGCGAATTGTCTCGCCAGCGGTGCCACAGTCGGGCCAGGAACAGACCCGCCCGCGCCGTCCCGCGTTCAAGGCCGGTCTGGCAGTCGGAGTCCCGGGCCAGAAGCCGCAACAGCGCGGTCAAGTCGTTCGTCGACCAGTCGCCGTCGATGAATGACTCGGCGGCTCCGATCGTGCCGCCGAGCGCGAGGCGGCGATAGAACCTCGGGTCGTGGATCGTGATCTCGCACGGCGGTGTGTCGGAGTCGTCTGGACCGAGAGCGACCTGCTCGTGTCCTTCACGGAGGATCAAGCGGCCGCTCTCCAGCCGGTCGAGCCGGGCCAGGACGCGTTGGCGCAAAAAACCGCCCCGGCCGCGGACGACGATCGGGAGGCTACGTTGGTTTTCGCGGATCGAGATCATGCTTCCGCCTCGGGTTTCTCCGGCGTGACCCGGCTAGGGTGGGAAACGAACGGGACACCCTTGAGCCACAGGAGCGCCGCATGGCCCCAGATCGCGCCCAGGATTCTGGCCGTCAACAGTGGATAGCGGACGAGTAGATCGTTCAGGCCGCATCGGTCGATCTCGCGACGGCGCAGGACGAGCGAGGCGTCGAAGATCTTCCGGCCCTGGCGATGGTTTTCGATATGCACCACCAGTCGCGAACCGGGGCAGGTCAGCTTCCAGTGGTAGTCCATGGCCATCTCCATGAACGGCGAGACGTGGAGTGCTTTTGGCGTCCGGTACCGGCGCGTGCGCGCGGCCGTCTGTGTTTCGTCGCACAAGACATAGCTGTGGCGCTCGCCCCAGGGAGTGTTGTGCACCTCGGCGAGCACCGATTCCAGGCGGCCTTCAGAATCGTGGCAGTAGTAGAGGCTGATCGGGTTGAAGCAACAACCCCACGTCCGAAGGTGCGCCAGGACGCGAATCGCGCCCGCGGGTCGACGACCGGTCCGTTCTTCGACCCGGTCGCGAACGGCGGTCGCCAGATCGACGTCGTGGGGCGCGAGGTAGTCCTCGCGGCGAAACCAGGCCACGGCGGGCCGGCGAGTCGACCAGAGCCGACGACCGTCGAAAACCGTTTCGAGTTCGCCCAGATCGAGATAGACCATGAACAGGTTCATTGCGACCCGGTGTCGGCTCGGCTCGATCCGCCGGTGGCGGATCGTTCCGCTGTAGATGCAGCTGTTCACATCGAGATGCCGAATTGCTTGCCAACGGCGAGGGCGCTGTTGACGCCGTCCTCGTGAAAGCCGTACCCGCGGTAGGCTCCACAGAACGAGGTTCGTCGCGAAGCGTCGAGCCGATTCAGCTCATTTTGAGCCTGAATCGCCGCAGGAGTGTAGATCGGATGGTCCCAGCGGAGTCGCCGCACGACCCGCGTGGGATCGACGAGGCCTTCGCCGTTCAGCGTGATGCAGATCGGACTTGCGGATCGAAGCCCTTGGAGTCGGCTCATGTCGTAGGTCGTCACCGCGAGTTCGGAGCCCCCGCGGGGAAGCCGATAGTTCCAACTGGCCCAGGCCCGCCTTGAACGCGGAAGCACCCCCGCATCCGTGTGCAGCAGACCATGATTCGTTTGGTAACCGATTCCTCCGAGCGCCGCCTGCTCGGCAGGTGCTGGATCCAGGAGCAGTCGCAACGATTGGTCGCTATGTGTGGCCAGGACCACGTGGTCGAAGCGTTCGGTTTGCGCGCCCTCGACGTCGACATCGACACGGTCCGCGAATCGCCGAATCCCGCGTACCGGGACGCCCGTGCGCACACCCCCGCGGAGCGCACCGACGAGCTTGACCACGTACGCCCGGGCGCCCCCCCGGATCACGCGCCATTCCAACTGCCGACCGACCTGCAGCAAGCGGTGCCGCGACGCGAACTTTAGAAAGAACGCTTCCGGGAAGTCGTTCACGTGATCCGGCGCGTTCGACCAGATCGCGGAGATCAACGGGCCGAGATAATAACGATGCAGGGCGGGCGACAAGCCTGCGCGCGACAGGAACTCCCCGAGGCGTCCGCCGTCGCTGGCCCGGGATGCCGCGCGTCGGGCCAACCGATTGAACCGGAGGATCTCGATCAGCAAGCGATAGAAGCCCGGCCGAAGCAGGTTGCGCCGCTGAGCGAACAACGTGTCGAGCGACGTGCCGCAGAATTCGAGACCGGTCGATTCGCATTGAACGCTGAAGCTCATCTCGGTCGGCTGCGACGCGACGTCGAGCCGTTGGAGAAGCTGACGGAAGTTGGGGTAGGTTGTTTCGTTGAAGACGACGAAACCGCCGTCGACCGCAAATCGCTCGTTGCCCACTGAAACGTCGAGCGTCGCGGCGTGCCCTCCCGGCTCGGCCTCGCGTTCGAAAACGACGACGTCATGCTCGCGTCCGAGCAGCCAGGCGACGGTGAGGCCGGAGATTCCGGCGCCGACGACGGCGATTCTCATTTCGTGGCGTTTCGCATAGTCGGCACTGCACTCTAGCCCGAGGTCCGAGTCCGTTCAAAGGTCCACGGCTAATGCCCACTCCCGAGCGTAAGACCGGTACGTGCCACCGGTTGTCGGGGCGGATTCGGGACGGACCGCGACGATTCCGGCATGATGCCGCAGTGGGGCCGGCTGCAACCCGGACCAGGGGGCTGATCAATGACGACTCGAGCCTGGATCGTGACCTCGCTGCTGCTCGCGTTCGCGAGCGCGGCATTCGCCGAAATCGAGATCACCGGACGCGTGGCGGACGAAACTGGCGCGCCACTGGCGGAGGTCGAAGTCCTGCTCGCATCGCTGGGCATCCCGGTCCAGCGGACGCTTGATTTGATCGACGGCCGCGACGTCGAGCCCGCGGCACGAGCGACGACTGGGAGCGACGGCCGATTTCGCGTCCAGGCCCCGGCTCCGGGGCACTGGGTCGTGCGCTTGAACGCGGCCGGCTACGTCCCGCAGATGTTCCCGCTTCAAGCCCTCGTCGAGGCGACCACCCTCGAGCAAGCGACCCTCGAGGCTGACGCCGGTCTGACCGTCCGGGTCGTCGGCCTGAACGGGACCGCGCTCTCCGGTGCGGCCGTGACCGTCGTTACCGAGAGCGGCCGATTCGGAGAACCGACCGCGTGGCGCGCGCCGCCGCGCGCCGGCCGGACCGACGCCGAAGGCAAGCTCCGCGTTCCGCGCGCGGATCGCGAGGTCGTGCGCGTCGCGGCGGGGCACGCAGCACATGCGCCCGACGAGCGGCGCGGCGTCCGTGGCAACTCCGCCCGAATCGCGCTCGGCGTGGCGCGGCCGGTGCGAATCGAGCTGCGCGACGCGGACGGTTCGAGCGTCGTGGGGGCGATTCTCAAAGATGGCCGGACCGAGCTGCCGATCGGGCGCACCGACGAGGCCGGACTCGCCGCGATCGATATCGGCACCAAGCCGATGGAGGTCGTCGCGCGCGCAAGCGACGGTCGGCAGGTCTCGCGAACGATCGCGGCGCCGGCCGCGGAACCGCGCCCTCCGCAGCGCCTCGATCTTCCCGCCGCCGTTCGCATCGTCGGGCGCGTCGTTGACAGGGAGACCCGTCGCGCGATTCCGTCCGCGTTCGTCCAGGTCGTGCGCGACCCCGAAGCCGGCAGCCTGACCGACGAGAAGGGAGTGTTCACGCTGATTCGACGGGTCGGGGAGACCGGTGAGCTCTCCGCGGCAGCGACCGGATACCTCGCGCAGGAGGTGGATCTGGCGGCGCTCGGCGGTGAGGGCGCACGGGGCCCGACGATCGCGTTGCGCCCGGCGAGCGCAATCGAGGGGCGCGTGGTCGATGCGCAGGGCGAGCCCGTTTCCGGTGCCGAGTTGGCGACCGAATTGCGCCCCTCGCCCGGCGAGTTTCGGATGATCCTTGGGGCCATGCGCTCACAGCCGCGAGCGGTCAGCGGCGCGGACGGCGCATTTCGGATCGGTGGCCTTGATCCTGAAGCCCCGCTCGATCTGCGAGCGCGGGCCGCCGGGTTCGCGTCGACGGAGTTGCCGCTCGCCGGTCTCGAACCGCGCAAGACACGCAGCGGCCTTCGCGTAACGCTCGAACGCGGCGGATCGATCGTCGGCCGGCTCGTCGACGCCGAGGAGCATGCGATTCGGGATGCGGCCGTCGTCGCCCGACCGGCGCGCGAGGCACGCGGACCGCGGTTCATGGGTGGGCGACCCGAGGGCGGCGATGAGCTGCGGGCGGTCAGCGACGGCGAGGGCCGCTTTTCCGTCTCGGGCCTCGCCCGCGGTCGCGTCGATCTGGACCTCAAGCGTTCGGGCTTCGCCACTCGGCGCTTGCGCGGCGTCGAACTCGTCGCGGGCGGGGCGCCGGTCGATCTCGGGACGATCGTGCTCGCGCGAGGAGAGCGTGTTACCGGTGTCGTGCTCGACGAGGGCCGGCGGCCGGTCGAGGGCGCGAGCGTCCGGGCGGTCGATGCCGATGCCGGGCCGCGCATGGCGTTTATGGGTGGTCGCGGCGCCGCGGCAGAGGAAGATCCGGGTGCGCTGACCGATGCCAACGGTTTTTTTGAAGTCGTCGATCAAGAGCGCGGTTCCAAAGTGGATCTGGCCTGCAGCCGCGAGGGTTACGTCTCAGCGAGTGCCCATGGAGTGGTCGTCCCGCCGGAGGCCCCGGTCGTGATCGGGCTCGATCCGGCCTCCGATGTCTTGGGACGCGTGTTGGACGAGCGCGGCGAGCCGATTCCCGGCGCCGAGGTCGGGCTCAGTCGCATGCGCTCGATCGCTCGCGGCGGCAACCGAATGGCGTTCGCCACGATGGAAGGTGCGGCGGCCGACGCCGAGGGTCGCTTCCGCTTCGAGGATCAGGAGCCGGGCGAAGTGTCGTTCACTGCCTCCGCACCGGGATGGCAGGAGGCCAAGCTCGACGGGCAGGAGATCCCGCGCGGCGCCAACCTCGAGGGAGTCGAACTCCGATTGGTGCGCGGGGCGTCGGTGATCGGTCGCGTCCTGGACGCCGAAAGCGCGCCGGTGATCGGCGCGCGGGTAGCCAAGGTGGGCGAGGCGCAAGCACCGATGCGATTCGGCGAAGGCGCATCGTCCGATGGCGACGGGCGCTACCGACTGGACGGGTTGGCCCCGGGGACGGTGTCGATCGAGGCGACCCACGACGATCATGCGCGTGCGGTCCGCGAGGTCGAACTGCGCGAAGGTGAAAACACGCTCGATCTGCGCATGGAAGGTGGGCAGAGCGTCGAGGGGCGTGTCGTCGATCCGACGGGAGACCCAGTGGCGGGCGCTCTGGTGCGGCTCGCCCGATCGCGTCGGGTTTGGGATGCGCGGACGGTGCGTTCGGACGGCGCGGGAGGATTCGTGTTTTCCGGCGTTCAAGAAGGCGATTGGCAACTCTCGGGCGAGGCGGCGGGCTTTGCCAACTCGAGCGACGTACCGGTCGTCGTCGCCGCCGAGCCGCTGCGTGAGGTGACGGTCGCGTTGCGCGCCAGCGGCAAGATCGCGGGCCGGGTCAGCGGCTTGGATCCGCGTGAGTTCGAGAAGACCTCGGTGCGCGCGGAAGGCCCCGGGAGCACCCGCTGGCTTTCCTCGCCGGTCGATTTCGAGGGCCGCTTCCGGATCGAGGGGCTCGCGCCGGGTGCCTACGATGTCGTCGGTTCGGTCAGCGGGAGCGCGCGGCAGGCGCGCGCGCGGGCCACGGTCGAGGGCGGCGCCGAGGCCCGCGCCGACCTGAGCTTCGGCGGCGGATTGCGACTGACCGGACGCGTGCTGCAGGGCGAGCAGCCGGTCACGGGCGCAACGCTGTCGGTCGAGGGCGTCGATATCGACATCGACGGTTGGACCGAGACCGATCTGGCGGGCAGCTTTTCGATCGAAGGTCTGGAGGCCGGGAACTACCAGGTCCAT
>JANNRU010000145.1:0-4074 GCA_031401755.1 Acidobacteriota bacterium
CCTCGGCCAGAGCCGGTATTGCCGGCGGGCCGATCGCCAAGAGCGCATCGACACGCGCGCGTCGTTCGATCGGGTCGGGCCGGTTGGCATACCGGGCCAGTATCGGGAGCGCCTTGCCTCCGGAGATCTTGGCCACGGCAAGGTACAATGCGCCCCGCGTCACCGAGTCTTCTTCGATCTCCAAGCGCTCGTTGATTCTCCGAAAGGACGCCGGCGACGACAGTTCCGCGAGCGAAATCGCGGCGATCCTGCGTACCGGGACTTGATCGTCTTCCAGCGCGCGGTGCAGTGCTTCGACCCCGGCGTCCGTCCCGATCGTCCCCAGCGCTCGAGCGACCTCGAAGCGTACGGTGCGATCCGCATCGGCGAGGAGCGGGAGGATCGCCGGGGCCGTTTCGGGATCGGCGACACGGCGCAACGCCCGCAGTCGCCAGAGCCTTTCCCGGCTGGCTTCTTGGGATTCCGCCGCCTTCTCATTGAGCGTCGCAAGTTGCGCGACCAGTCGTGCGGCGCTCGCCGGCGCCGTCAAGATCGCCGCGGCTTCGAACGCAGTGGTATCCAGATGCATCCCGACCGGCGTCGAGCGATTTCGGCCCGCGTCGAACAGGTCGAGCGCTTCGACATGCCCCTGGAGCGCGAGCGCCCACGCCGCCCAGGCCTTGTGCAGAATTGCGATGTCCGAACCGTCGGCATCGTTACGTTCGACTTCGGATTCGAGCGCCCGCCTGGATTCCGCAGTCGGCAGCCGTCCAAGTGCATAGGCGCAAAACCGATAGCTCGCCGGCGATTGCTGGGCCAGTTCGATGGTCAAGAACGGGACGGCTTCGTCGCCAAGGGCGGCGATTTGTTCGACCGCGTCGACGAAATTGTCGTTGGCTTCGATCCCGGTCGGAACGACCTTCTGGTACAGCTCGAGTGCCGCGACCACCGCGGAGCGGGTGCGTTCGCGGGCAACCAACTGGGCCGTTTCGGTGGTCGGAGGATCGGGAGCCCGGTCGTCGGCCGCCAAGATTCCAGAGAACGTCAGGACGAGCGGCCAGCCCAACGATGCCACGGCCAGTCGGAATGACATCACGCGCAGACTCCTCCACGGCTTCAGCACCGAGATTCCGCGACTATAGCCCCGGTGCTCCACGCTCGCAAAAACGGTGTTTGACTTTCGTGGATCGTTCGCCTAGTCTCGCGGCGAGGCTCACGCGAATGACTCTAACCCGGCGTCAACGCCAAGTGCTCGACGTGATCCGCCGGTTGATCGACGATCGAGGATACTCACCAAGCCTGGAAGAGATCGGCTCACAGTTGGGCCTGTCGTCGGTCGCAACCGTGCACAAACACGTGTCCCACCTCGTCGACAAGGGCTTCGTGCGCCGAAACTGGAATCAGAATCGATCGATCGAGTTGACCGAGATCGACCTGGCGGGAGCGATCCGACTGCCGCTCAGAGGCGCGATCGCGGCAGGGGCGCCGGTCGAGGCAATCGCCGAGCAAGAGTCGATTTCCGTGCCCGCGAGCCTCGTGCCACGCAACGGGTCGGTGTTCGCGCTCCGGGTCCGCGGGGACTCGATGGTCGACGAACAAATCCGTGACGGTGACCTGATCATTGTCGAGGAACGACAGACCGCGGAGAACGGAGAAACCGTCGTCGCGCTCGTCGACGGCGTCGAGGCGACGCTGAAGCGATTCGAGAGTCGAGGCCCGCAGGTCGTCCTCTCGCCTGCCAATTCGGCGATGTCGCCGATCGAATTGCACCACGACCGTGTGCGAATCCAGGGTGTGGTCGTGGCTGTGCTGCGTCGCTTCTGAGTCGGGTGCACGCGAGAGTGCCTTCGGTCGAGATCGAGATCGCGACTTCGCTCGGCCTTCCCGAGATCTGCCGCCATTTGCGCCAGGGATTCGGCCCGACCGTCTGGCTCGATGGCGCCGACGCCGCCTCGGATGCCTGGGGACCGCGACTGGGTCTTGATCCGAAGCCGAGACTGGTGGTGCCGCATCGTCCGGGAGCCGGGCTCGCATCGGTTCTGGAACCGCTGGCTGGAATCCTGGAATCGCGGCGGCGGCAAGTTCGCGCCAGCGCGGAGACGGGACTGCTCGTGGTCCTCTCGTACGACGCCGGTGCGCCGCCCAAGGCCAAGGTGGACTCGACGCCCTTTCCCGATCTGATCGTGCTCGAGGTCGATGCGACAGTTCGTCCCGTCGATGACCGGCACGTTCGGGTCAGCGCTACGGATCCGCTGCGAGCTCGGAGCGCAGCATCGCAAATCGCCAGTTTCGACAGGCGACCTCCCCGAGATCTCGAACTCCCCACGGACTCGGCTTCGAACGATTCGGCGCGGACCAGTCTTCCCCGCGATCGCTATCTTGCGGCGGTGGAGACGCTGTTGCATCGGATCGCAGTCGGCGACGTATATCAGGCCAATCTGTCGCAGCGATTCGATCTTCCATTTCGTCACGACCCGCTGGCGGTCTATGAAAGCGTGCGCAAGATTTCGCCGGCGCCTCGCGCGGCGCTAGTCGAGTTCGCAGGCCTCGCGCTGATTTCGGCTTCGCCCGAGTTGTTCTTGCGAGTCGATCCGTCGGGTCTGGTGGAAACGTGGCCGATCAAAGGCACCCGACCTCGCGGTTCGACGATCGCCGAGGATGCCGCGGCAGCCGAAGCGTTGCGCGTTTCGGTCAAGGATCAAGCGGAGCTACTGATGATCGTCGATGTCGAACGCAACGACCTCTCGCGCGTCTGCCAGGTCGGAAGCGTTCGAGTACCGACCCTTTCTCAATTGCGCAGTTGGCCGACCGTGCATCATTTGCTCGCCGTCGTCGACGGACGGTTGCTGCCGGAGGCCAGTCTCGTCGATCTGCTGCAAGCGACATTTCCAGGCGGCTCGATCACAGGGGCACCGAAGCTTTCTGCCATGCGTATTCTTGCCGAGATCGAGCCTGTCCGTCGCGGGTTCTACACCGGGAGCCTGCTCTGGTTCGGTGACGACGGTAGTCTTGACGCGAGTATCCTGATCCGTTCGATCGTCGTTTGCGCCGGTCGCGCCTGGATCGGCGCGGGAGGGGGCGTGGTCGCGGACTCGGATCCCGAACGAGAGTGGCAAGAGGCGAACGCAAAGGCCCGCCCGTTGACGCGAGTTCTCGGGTTCGAACCGGAACAAGCGTCGTGAGATCGCCGGACCCCGCATCCGCCGCCTGGATCAACGGGGTCCGGTCCGTCGCCGGCCGAGTCGTGTTCTCGCTGGACGAGCCGGCGCTGCTCTACGGACACGGGCTGTTCGAAACCTTGGCCGCTTGGGAAGGGCAGGCCATCGATCTCGATCAGCACCTTGAGCGAATGCGACGCGGAGCGGTCGTGGTCGGTTTGGAGTGGCCGGACGAGCGGCGCATGCGGATCGATATTTCCGCCGCGGCCAAGGAGTTCGGATCGCCGTCGGGTTGGCTCAAAGTCCTTCTCGTTTCAGCAGGACGGGCGATCGTGTGTGGGGGTAGGATTCCGTCGTTCGATCGGCTTCGATTGGCCCGCGCGGTTGTGCTCCCGTGGACGAGGAACCCGAACGATCCCCTTGTGTCGGTCAAGGCCCTGGCCTGGGCGGGTAATAGGCTCGGCCTGGACGAAGCGGTCCGAAAGGGAGCCCACGAGGGGCTGTGGCGAAACACGTATGGACGCCTCGCCGAGGGCTGCTGGTCGAACCTGTTCGTGGTCCGAAAGCGGCGGATCTTCACTCCCGCGATCCGCGAGGGGATTCTCCCTGGGGTCGTGCGTGCACTGACGTTGCGGGCCGCCGGGGAACTCGGATATCAGGCCCACGAAGGGCGGGTGCGTCTGCCGCGACTGGGGACGGCCGACGAGGCCTTCCTGACGTCGAGTCTCGGCGGAATCTGCCCGCTGGTCGCGCTCGACGACCGCCCCGTCCGAGCCGGACGGGTGGGGCCGGTGACCCGCGCGCTGGCCGATCAGGTGGCGCGAATCCGCGGCTTACCGCCTCTGTGCACCGAGCCACTTGACAGCATGCCGGGGTTTCCCGACCTTTGAGCGAGGGACGGGTGGAGGCACCGAATGGCATTCAGCGATCCAACGAC
>JANNRU010000146.1:0-6398 GCA_031401755.1 Acidobacteriota bacterium
GCTCGCCTCCTCGAACCAACTCGTACATCTATTTGACCTGGAGTCGTGGCGCGGCGACCGATTCGACGCCGATCGGGCCGGGGCCTGGGTGGCCGTGTTCCTCGAATCTGGAGAGTCCACCCTTCGCCGATTCCTGCGTGCGGCGGACGACGAAACGCTCGCCGTCCTGATTCACGGCTGGCTCAGGCTCGAACCGTTCGACGACGAGGACGACGCAGGCGAGGGCGGGCCGATGGAAGACGAAGCGGGCACGGTTCTGGCGCCCGACGGACGTCACCGGCTCGATCCCGATCGCGCGGAACACCTCCAAGCCGCACGTCGGACCGCGGAGATGCTCTTCGCCGAACAGCCCGCGCGCTGGCGCTGGCTGACCGGCGCGATCAGTGTCCAGTTGCCATCGGAGATGGAAGAGGAGGCGCTGAGATGGCGCCAGAGTCGGCTGGAAGAATTCGGATATCCACCGCTCGACGAAGCGCTAGCGATCTACGCTCCCTCGATGAGCCCGCCGGCGCCGGTGGCGAGCGCGGATGCGGACCCATGGCCGGCCTCCCGGGAACCCCTGCTGGCCGATGGCGCGGAGAGCTGGCTGGCCGAGGCGCTCGCCCGAATGACGGATAATGGCCGGCTCGCGACGCTGCGACAATTCGTGGCCATCGGTAATCGCGTGCTAGTCGCCGACGGCGCCGACACCGGAGATCCGCAAGCCCATCGTACGGCCATGGAAAAAGCTGTCGGTGCGGTACGCATCGCGCTCGAAGCGCGGGGTGCTGCGGATTCGTTCGTCGGTGCGCGCGCCTTGGAAACAGTCCCATTGATCGATCTGTTTCGCGAGGGCCACGCACGTGTGGTCGACATCCAGCGCCGGGCGTTTAGCCTCGCCCGCGAGGGATGGCTTCGACGTCATGAGCGCGCGGCCGAGCTACTCGAACCCGTGCTCGGGGCGAGAGTTCGCGCGCTGCTCGAACGGCAGCCGCTCCATGCGGAAATCCTACCGGATGGCCGGGCTCACCGGCGGCCATTTCGGCGTCTGGCCGAGATCGAAGAAGCACGCGCAGCGGTGGAGCTTTCAGAGGCGATCGGCCGCGTGCTCGTCGAAGGGCTGGGACTCGACCTGGCGCGTCTCCTCGGCTCGCGATCGGTCGATGGGGCGGCTGAGCCCCCGCGATTCGATGCGTACTTTTTGACCTTGCTCGCCTGGCACTCGCTTCGCGGCGAGGTTTGCTGCGATCCCCTCCCCCTCCCGCTTGCGCGCCAATTCGTCGACGGGACCCCACCGAACGGCGATCGCAACGATCGTCAGCCCCAGCTCGACGCCTTCATCGAAGCGCTCTGTGGCCGATTCGAGCTTTCGCCCCGCGAGCGCTCCTTGTTGATGGCGTTCGGGCGCGCGTGCACGGAACGGCTCCAGCGGCTCGGCGCTGGCTCCGCCTCCACCTCCGGGGCGGGACCGGAGTTGGGCGGCCTGTTCGTACTCGCGACCTGATTCAGGCGGGGGATCGTCGCGGTGGTGGCGATCACCGTCGCGCTACAATGGGGCGATTCGAATTCGCATGGAGGCGAGATGTCCGACGTGCCACCGCTTAAATCGTCGTTGGAGCTGGCGATGGAACGCCTCGCGGCCGAAGATCGCCAGCAAGGGCGCGAGGCGCCGCCTACACTGACCGCCTCCCAGAAACGCCGGATCTCGGAGGCCCGTGAAAAAGCCCGCGCCAAGCTTGCGGAGATAGAGATCCTCCATCGGAAGGATCTGGAAACTGTCGCCCCCAAAGCGGAGAAACTCGCCGAATCGCAGGCGGCCTACCTCGTCGATCGTCAGCGGGTCGAGTCCGCAATGGAGAGCGAGATCGCCCGGATCCGCCGATCCAACGATTGATCGTCGAGCGCCTCAGGAGGGGGCGCGCTCTTCCCAGACGCGGCAGATCTCGATGATCACCTCGACCGCCTTGTGCATCTCCCACGTTGAGACCCATTCTTTGCGCGAGTGGATCGCATGCTCGCCGGCGAACAAGTTGGGAGTCGGCAGCCCCATGAACGACAACCGCGAGCCGTCGGTGCCGCCACGGATCGGATCGTTCCGTAGCTCCAATCCCGCCCTGGCGATCGCCTCACTCGCTCGTTCGACGATTTGCGGGTTCTGGTCGAGGACCGCTTTCATGTTGCGATAGGATTCGTTCAGTTCAACTTCACATCGCGAACCCGGATAGGCCCGGACGGCCTCTTCGGCAAGTCCACGCACGAGCGCCTCGTGATCCCGAAGTCCGGGCGTCGCAAAATCCCGCAATAGGATCTTGACCGCTGCGCGGTCGACGCCGCCTTCGAAGATGTAGGGATGGACATAGCCCTCGTGACCGGCCGTCGTTTCCGGAGACAGCCTTCCTGGCGGCAGCCGGGCGATGAAATCGGCCGCGACCTTGATCGCATTGACCATTTTCCCCTTGGCGTAGCCCGGATGTGTGTTGAAACCATGAAAGACGCAATGGATCGAGTCAGCGGAAAAAGTCTCGGTCTGGAGTTCACCGGCCCGGCCGCCGTCCAGCGTGTAGGCACAATGCGCACCGAAACGCGCGACGTCGAAAAATCGCGTTCCCTGTCCGACTTCCTCGTCGGGAGTAAAGCCCAGTCGAACGACACCATGCGGAATTTCAGGATGGCGGCTCAGCCACTCCGCCGCGCCCATGATCTCGGCGACTCCGGCCTTGTCATCCGCTCCCAAGAGCGTCGTCCCGGATGCGGTGATGATGTCTCGCCCCAGCTGAGACGCAAGATCTGGATCTTCGTCGGTCCGCAGGACGATCGTCGGATCGTCGGGGAGCACGATCGCCTCCCCACTCCACTTCGGGTGCAGGATCGGTCTGACCCCGGCACCGGTCGTCTCAGGAGAGGTGTCGACGTGGGCCAGAAAACCGATTGTCGGTACGTTCCGCTTCCCCGTGGTCGCCGGTAGAGTCGCAAAAACGTACCCATGCGGGTCGATCTCGACGTCGGCGATCCCCATCTGGCGTAGCTCGGCCACCAGTTTTCGGAGCAACACCCACTGGGATTCGGTGCTCGGAAAAGTGTCGGAGCCCTCACGAGATTGGGTGTCGAGCTTGACGTAGTCGAGAAAACGCTCGACGCAGGATGTGGGGTATTTCGGCTCATCCATCGCTCGAATCCTCCGCAAACTCTTGGAGACCGCCGCCGGCCTCGGACGGGACCACGCTATCATTGTGCGAACATCTTGAGAAATTGGAGATCCTCTGGTACCTTGTCGTGTCGCACGGCATTCTTCGTGCGCCGCTCGGAAGGCCGATGCCTGGAGCTCTCGGAGTCATTCCGGCGCGCTTCGCCTCCACCCGGTTCCCCGGGAAAGCACTCGCCCCTGTCGGCAACGGTACTCTGGTCGAAGCGGTTTGGCGCGCCGCCCGTGCAGCGCGACGACTCGATCGCCTCGTCATCGCGACCGACGACGAGCGAATCGCCACTGCTGCAACTCGATTCGGCGCGGAAGTGATGATGACTGAACCGAGCCATCCCTCCGGCACCGACCGCGTTGCCGAGGTCGCTCGAAGGCTTGGCGAGCGTTTCGGGTTGGTGGTTAACATTCAAGGCGACGAGCCGCTCGTCACGCCTACGAGTCTGGACGCGTTGGTCACCGCGCTTGAAACCGACCGCGAGGCGCCCATGGCGACTCTCTCGGAGCCGCTGGACGATCCCGAAGATCTGTTCAGTCCGCACATCGTCAAAATCGTCGTCGACTCGGGCGGCCGCGCTCTCTATTTCTCGCGCTCGCCGATTCCGTTCCATCGCGGAGACGGGACGGCGCTGAGCACGGACTTTCGCTCCGCGCTCAAAGCGCGTCCGCGCGGGCTACACGGTTACCTCAAACACCAAGGAATATTCGCCTTTCGCCGAAACGCGTTATTCGAGTTTCTCGAACTGGGACCCTCGCCGCTCGAGTGCGACGAGGGACTCGAGCAACTGCGAGCACTGGAGGCGGGCTACTCGATTCGGGTGGTCCCCTCCGACTACCGCTCTCAAGCTGTCGATACTCCCGCGGATCTTCAACGTTTGGCCCATCGAATGGGCTCTGGACAGTCGTAAACCGTCGAAGCTGAAGGGGAGGAAAATGCGCGGCAAGCGTTCGACCAAGTATATCTTCGTGACCGGCGGCGTCGTTTCGTCGCTCGGCAAGGGCCTCGCCGCGGCCTCGATCGGTCGTATCCTGGAAGGGCGAGGATTCAAGGTCGCGCTGCAGAAACTCGACCCGTACATCAACGTCGACCCCGGTACGATGAGCCCGTTCCAGCACGGTGAGGTTTTCGTCACGGATGACGGGGCCGAAACCGATCTCGATCTCGGTCATTACGAGCGGTTCACGTCGATGACGGCGACCCGGGACAGCAACTTCACGACCGGGAAGATCTACGCGCACGTGATCGAGAAAGAGCGGCGCGGCGATTACCTCGGAGCGACGGTTCAGGTGATCCCGCACATCACCGACGAGATAAAGCAGTCGATCTACAAGGCCTCTCCGGACGCGGACATCGTCCTCGTCGAGATCGGAGGCACCGTCGGCGACATCGAATCGTTGCCGTTCCTTGAGGCGATCCGGCAACTTTGGCTCGACGTCGGACGGAACAACGCGATCTTCGTCCACCTCACGCTCGTGCCGTTCATCGCGGCCAGTCACGAGTTGAAGACGAAACCGACACAGCACTCGGTGCGCGAGTTGCGCGCGATCGGCATCCAACCGGACATTCTCCTCTGCCGCTCGGATCGGCCGCTGCCGGCGGAGATCAAACGCAAGATCGCCCTGTTCTGCAACGTCGGAGACGACGCGGTGATCAGCGCTATCGACGTCAAGAGCATCTACGAGGTCCCGCTACATTTGTCCGCCGAAGGTATCGACGAGATCATCGTCAAGTTACTCGATCTGCCTTACCGCAAGAAGGATCTTGGAGACTGGCAAGAGCTCGTCCGGCGCGTTCGCAACCCGGACGGCGAGACCCGGATCGGGATCGTGGGAAAGTACACTTCCTACGAGGACTCGTACAAATCGCTCAAAGAGGCGCTGGTTCACGGGGGGGTCGCCTCGAACGTCGCGGTGCAACCCGAATGGATCGAGGCCGAGGACATGATCAACGGGAAGCTAGAGTCGGCCCTGTCCAAGGTCGATGGAATCCTCGTGCCCGGCGGATTCGGTATCCGCGGGGTCGCCGGGATGATCGAAGCCGTACGCTTTGCTCGCGAGCGACATATCCCGTACTTCGGCATCTGCCTGGGGATGCAGTGCGCGGTCATCGAGGCCGCCCGTAACCTGTGCGGCCTGGAGGGCGCCGATTCGACCGAATTCAACGAAGAGACGGCCCACCGGGTGATCTTCAAGTTGCGGGACCTGCTGGGCGTGGATCAGCTGGGGGGGACGATGCGCCTGGGTAGCTATCCGGCCGAACTGCTCGAGGACTCTTTTTCTCGGCAGGCCTACGGACGCAAGCGGATTCACGAACGTCACCGACATCGCTACGAGGTCAATCCCGAATATCTCCCGCTTCTCGAAAAGGCCGGCTTGATCATCGCCGGATCGTCACCGGACGGAAAATTCGTCGAGATCGTGGAACGGCGCGAGCATCCCTGGTTCGTGGCGGTTCAATTCCACCCGGAATACAAGTCACGACCGCTTGACCCCCATCCATTGTTTCGTGATTTCATCGCTGCTGCCGTCCGTCAACGCACGCACCGACTCGGAGCCGAAAGGCTCCCGGAGCCGAACGATGCCGTCCCCGCGCATCGTCATCGCTGACCGCGTCGGGGTCGGCGGTGGCGCGCCCCTCGTGCTGATCGCCGGTCCCGACCTGATCGAGAGCGAGTCCCACGCACTGCGGATGGCCGAGGCGCTGGCGGAGATCTCACGTTCGCGAGGGTTCGCGCTGATCTTCAAGGCCTCCTTTGACAAGGCCAACCGAACCTCAATCGAGTCGCCCCGAGGACCCGGGCTCGACGAGGGGCTGCGCATTCTGGCCCGCGTGAAGCGAGAGACCGGGCTCCCGGTCACCACCGACTTCCATCAGCCAGAACAGGCGGATCGGGTCGCTGCGGTGGTCGACCTGCTCCAAGTCCCGGCTTTCCTCTGTCGCCAAACCGACATGCTGATCGCGGCGGGACGTAGCCGTTGCGCGGTGAACGTCAAGAAAGGGCAGTTCATGGCCCCAGGGGACGTCGCCCACGTGGCTGCGAAGGTCCGCTCGACCGGAAACGATCGCCTGATGGTCACCGAACGCGGGACCAGTTTCGGCTACCACAACCTCGTCGTAGATTTCCGCTCGTTGAAACGAATCCGCTCGCTGGGCCTCCCGGTCTGTTTCGATGCGACGCACTCGGTCCAACTCCCCGGCGGAGAGGGCGACCACTCGGGTGGC
>JANNRU010000147.1:0-9290 GCA_031401755.1 Acidobacteriota bacterium
CTCCTAAAGTTCGAACGCCTGCTCGAGACCTATCTGGCCTTTGCGCCGGTCGGTTTTCGGTCGTTCAGCCAGGCGATGCCGTTGTGGCTCAAGCAGAAGTTGCACTTGCCGCGTGAAATGCGTCGCGGCCTCGGCGGCGCCTACCGGCGGCGCTACGTCTTCGCCGAGCACCATGAGTCGCACGCGGCGAGCGCATTCTTCCCATCCCCTTTCGACGAGGCGGCGATCCTGACCCTCGACGGGGTCGGCGAGTGGGCCACCGCGAGCGCCGGGGTCGGGCGGGGGAACCGCATCGAGTTGACCCACGAGCAGCGATTCCCGCACTCGCTCGGTCTGCTTTACTCGGCGTTCACCTACTTCACCGGTTTCAAGGTCAATTCGGGCGAGTACAAGCTGATGGGACTGGCGCCCTACGGCGAGCCGAAATACGCCGACCTGATTCGCGAGAAGCTGCTGGACTTGCGCGAGGACGGATCGTTCCGGCTCGATCTGGCGTACTTCAACTACTGCCAAGGCCTGACCATGACGAACGACCGCTTCGCGCGCCTGTTCGGCGGGCCGCCGCGTAGGCCCGAATCACCGATCACCGAGCGCGAGATGGACCTTGCCGCCTCGATCCAGGTCGTGACCGAAGAGATCATGCTGCGCTCGGCGCGCTGGGTCCACGAGCAAACGGGAATGAAGAATCTGTGCCTGGCGGGTGGCGTGGCCCTGAACTGTGTCGGCAACGGGCGCATCCTGCGGGAGGGACCGTTCGACAAGATCTGGATACAGCCCGCGGCAGGCGATGCCGGGGGCGCCCTCGGTGTGGCGCTGTACATCTGGCACCAGTTGCTCGCGAACCCGCGCATCGCGCAGGCTGGGGACAGCCAGCACGGATCGCTTCTCGGTCCGCGGTACACGGACGCCGAGATCCGGCAGACTCTCGACCGCGAGGGAGCGCATTACAGGAGCTTCGACAGCGATCAGGCGCTGTGCGATTTCGTCGCTGAACTGCTGACGCAAGAGAAGGTCGTCGGTTGGCTGCAGGGCCGGATGGAGTTTGGTCCACGGGCGCTCGGCTCGCGCAGCATCCTCGGGGACGCGCGCAGTGCAAAGATGCAGTCGGTGATGAATCTCAAAGTCAAGTTCCGCGAGTCGTTCCGGCCCTTTGCTCCCGGCGTACTGCGCGAGCAGGCCGCGGACTGGTTTGACTTGCGTGAGGATCAGGAGAGTCCCTACATGCTGCTCGTCGCCCCGGTCTCGGCAACGCGGAGAGTGCCGCAGGTCGGGCAGCTTCGCGAGTTGACCGGACTCGACAAGCTCAACCTCCTTCGGACCGAAGTTCCCGCGATCACGCACGTCGACTACTCCGCGCGCGTGCAGACGGTGGATGCCGTGCGCCACGGCCGGTACTACACGTTGCTCCGCCGCTTTGCCGAAAAGACGGGTTGCCCCGTGATCATCAACACCAGCTTCAATGTTCGCGGCGAGCCAATTGTCTGCGCCCCCGAAGAGGCGTACCGTTGTTTCCTGGCGACCAACATGGATGTCTTGGTTCTCGAACGCTCGGTCTTGCTGAAAGAAGATCAACCGCGAGCCCGCGAGATCAAGCTTGCCGACTATCCGGCCCAATACGGGCTCGACTGACTTGAGGACCCGATGACGTTCGATCCGACGGCCCGAGAATTGCGCGTCTTTGGTCTGCTGTGGTTATTGTTCTTTGCCGGTGTCGCCATGGTCGCCTCGTGGCGGCCGCAAGCGTTGATCGGCGTCGCCGCTTTTCTGAGCGTCGCCTGGATCGTCAGCTTGGTCTTCGGGCCGGAACCCCGCCGCAGGCAGCTGACGGGCTTCGTGATGCCCGTGGTTCTCGCCAGCGCTGGTTTCGCCATGCTGGCAGGCAACTCGCGTTCGTTGCTGTTCGGAGTCATCGGTCGAGTCGCAGCTTACGGCGCGGTCGCGATCTGGTTCTGGCCCGGTGTCGCCCGCTGGATCTACGTTCAATGGATGCGCGCCGCGGCACCGGCGGGCTGGACGATCACGATGATCGTCCTAGGACTGGTCTATTATTCGGTATTGACTCCGATCGGGCTGCTGCTGCAATGGTCGGGCCACGATCCGCTGCGGCGTTCGTTCGAGCGCGATGCGAAAACCTACTGGACCGAGCGGACTGCCGAGAGGAACCCGGCGAGTTACTTCCGACAGTTTTGAGCGGCGGGAGGCCGGCGATCACCGACGAGGGGCAGGGAACATCGTCCCAAGATGACCGCGCGAGTGAATTCGCGCGTCAGGCCGAGTCCGCTCAGGGCGGCCTGCTGCGCGAGTATGTCGCCTTCTTGAAGCAGAACAAGAAGTGGTGGCTGTTGCCGATCCTCATCGCACTGTTGCTCGTGACGGTCTTGATCGTCCTCGGCTCGACCGCCGCGGCGCCGTTCATCTACACCTTGTTCTAGTGCGGATCGAATCGGATCAGGTGGACGGTCGCCGGGCTCGTGCCACCGGGAACGAGCAGCTCGGAGCGACCGTCGCCATCGATATCGACGAATCCAGTTGATCGAGGTGTTCGGACCAGGCGCCGCAGACTCGACTCGTCGCCCAGCGCCAGTACCATTGTCGCACCGCCTTCGAGATTGGCACCGCCGGGAAGCGGTACGCGGAGCACCGAATTCCGATCCACAAGCCCCTTCTTGGCGGATTCCGGAGAGCTGGCCGGGTAGACGAGCATCGATTCGTTGTCGAACAGGATGAGATCCCCGCCGCCCGAGCTGAGAAAACTTCCTAGCGCAACCGACTCTTCTCGTCCCCCATCGACGTTGAAAGCGGTCGTCTCCGGTGGGGAGCGGAACGTCCCATCTGGAAGGCGCGGGTAGCGATCCAAGACAATTCTCGAGTCGAGCAACCCTTTCCAGTAGCCGACCACCAGATCCGACCGGCCTTGCCGCTCGACGTCTCGCGCGAAAAAATACGCGTCTTGCCAGAGGTTCATGCGACTGTCGACGGCGATGAGCGGTGGACGGCCGAGCCGACTCCGATCGGGCGCGAGTGGAAAGACGCGGAGCCGCTTTTCTCCTAACAGGCTGAGCTTGTCGGCTGCGCGGCTCGCGACCACGAGCAACGGATCGCCATCGAACAACTGCGCTTCGACTTCGATCGGTGATTCTGGTTCGGGAAAACGGACCCAGCAGTCCTGCGCACGCCGCGCCGGATCCTGCGCGTCCGGGCGCAGCAGCAGGACGCGCAGGCGCCGTGCGTCTGGCTGGCCCAGGTAAGCGGCCCAGACGGTGAGGCCCTCGCGGTCGCGACCGAGCCAGTCGACCCCGGGCGTCCAGACGGAGATCCGCCCTCCGTGCACCGACGCGGTGGGCTCGACGGGAAACTCGCGGTCTAGCCGCCACCGGGACTCCAGCCCGGGGACGTAAAAGTGGATAGCGCCGGGGATGGCGACTGCCGCGATCGCCCCGTCGTCTGCGAGTCGAAAGCCTGCGCCCGACGCGGACTCTGCCCCGAGAGCCTCCAGGTCGACAGCGACCGTCGGACCCGTGACGGCGGTGTGCCCGTCGATCTCGCCATAGACAAGGAGCGCTTTGGGTGTGAAGACGAGCAACTCGTCAATGCCGTCCCTATTTATGTCGCGCGCCACGAGTCCTGACGCGTTGTGGGGCAGATCGGCGCGCACTCGTATCGGCGGCAAGGGCTCGGCATCGGGGGCGGGGAGTGCGGCCGTCCACAATTCGAGAGGAAGTCGTGGGGCGATCGGCGGCTCGCAGGGAGATCGTTCCGTCGTCGTCGGCTCATCGGGCGTCGACGCGGACTCCGTGGGAGGCCGGATCAGGAGCACCAGGGTTCGCCCTCCATCGACACCTCGGGGCGCGGCATGGGCCACGAGCGCGCCGGGCGCCGAGAGATCCAGACGCTCGACGCGATCGAAGTGGGTGCGGACGGCGGCGGGAGCGGCCAGTGGCTCGGCGGCCGTCGTCGGACCGGCGACCAGGCCGACGAGAACGAAGAGTCGGTCGACGCATAATCGTTTCATGGTCGTCCGCCACTCAGGTACAGTTCGAGCAGTGCTGGTGCCGAGACGTCTGGGCGAACCTGCGGAAGCGGGCGCACGATTTGCAAATCGCTACGCCCGTCGCCGTCGACGTCGCGTACACGAACGAGTGCGGGGTGCAAGTCCCCGCCGTCGACCAGGATCTCAAGGTCGGCCTTCTTGGGATACCGGCATCCCGCCGCACCGCGGTGGATCGAGACCCTCCGACCGTCTCCGACACGAACGAAATCGATTCGCCCGTCGCCATCGAAGTCACCGCCGAAGTGCGCCAGGCGATCGAGGCGTACGTTTCCGAGATCGAGTTTGAGCTTGTCGGTCAGATCGAGATCGGGCACCTCGCTGAAGCTCCCGTCCGCCTGTTGCGACCAAATGTGGAATTCGAAACCGATCCCCAGTCGCTGCGTGGTCAGCACGCGCAAAGCCTGCAAAATCGAGAAGTCCAGGGTGAACGTGATGAGTTCCCTCCGGCCGTCACCGTCTAGGTCCAGAAACAGCGTCTCGCTTCCAGGGCCTGCGGCAAGACCCGTATGCCCGACCACTTCGAAGGTCCGTCGCGGCTCGGCCTCTAGCGTTCGGTCCGCGCGCAGACCGTGGATTGCCACTCGCTGGTGCGGCCGCTTGGCCTCCTTCAGTTCCGCGCGCAAACTCTTCTTGCCGGAAGCGATCTCGGTAAGCAAGGCCGCTTCGGCCCGACCGTCACCGTCGAGGTCGCCAAGAAACTCGAAGCCGTCGAACTGCCAGCGCTCGACGCCCTCGTTCGTGGTCGCGCGGAGCCGCGTGGCGCCCTCCGCGCATGTCGCGCCGGGATGGGAGGCGGCGAACCTGCCGTCACCGTCGCCGTAGAGCAGGTGCACCCTGCCTTGCGAGTCCTCCGCCGCCAGATCGGGCTTCCCGTCACCATCGACATCGGCGATCCGCGGGATCGGGTAGATCCGACGACTGAAGGCGCCGATCGAAAGCTCGTCACCGGGAAGACGCAGACGCTGACGCGGGTCGGTCTCGAGGCCGTCATCGCCTGCCAGATAGACCGCTGGGCCCGCGATGGAGGGGACGAGAAGGTCAAGGTCTCCGTCGCCGTCGAGGTCCGCGATCCAGTCGAGTTCCGGGAAGAAACTCCCCGTGCCGGCCAGGACCGGCGGATCGTCGATCAAGGGCTCGATCGCGAATGCCACCGCGTTTTCGGCGTCGAAGTGCACCGCGGCCACGCCGTCGTCGGTCAGCGCGACGAGTGGCGACCCCCGAACTCCGGCGCCGACGGCAAGAATCGATCGCGGGAGCGGTGTGGGCGCACCGGTCTCGGCATAACCGCCTTCGGCCTGGGCGATCCAAGCGCGCAACTCGCGGCGCTCGACCAGGGCAGGGACGACGGTGGCGATCTCGACCAAGTTCTCGAGCCGACTCTCGCCGATGCTGACGATATCGGTGAAAGCCACGAGGATCGCCAGATCTCGCAGGCCGTCACCGTCGAGGTCGGCCGGGATCACCGCGGCCGGATCCGCCGGAAGCCGGATCGTCGTGCGTGCGAGATCTAGAGTCTCGCGTCGCGCCGCTTCCCCGCGGGAGGCACCGGTCAGCGACAGTATGAGGACGACCGAGCCACCAAGGTTCACGATTCCGTCGCGGCAGTTCACGATGGAGGTGCCGTCACGGCCGCTGCGGGAGTTCTCGCCGCGGGTTTTTCGGCGATTGCGACGAGGTGTCCGCGCGTGCGGAAGAACAGCGCCCCGTTGGCGATCGCAGGCGTTGCCATCGCCACTTCAGCGAGATCGCTCGTCGCCAACAACTCGAATTTCGTTCCCGCTCGTATCGTATAGACCGTACCCTCCTCGCTCGTGTAATACAGACGATCGCCGGCGGCGACCGCCGACGCCGTGAAACCGGAGTTTCCCGATCCGAGTCGCTCCTTCCAGATCTCGCGGCCCGTGCTGGCGTCGAGGCAGGTCAACGCGCCGTTGTCGCGGCAAACGAACAACTCGTTACCGACTACGATCGGGGTCTGCATGTAGGCGCCCCCGCGTAAGCTGGCCCAGGCGATCTGGTCGTTCGAGGTCGCCTCGCCGACGAGCGTGATCTCTCCCGTCGCCGAGGGCCGGACCGCGTAGATCGGCGCCTGGGAGCCGTGGGCGTTGGTGATGAACACGAGGTCGTGGGCGAAGATCGGGGTCGGCACCGGGATGTCGCCACCCCCGCTCATGTGCCAGAGCTCCTTGCCCGTCGCGAAGTCGTAACCGGCGATTCGATGCCAGCCGTTGACCACGACCTGCTTGCGACCGCGGTGTTCGACGATCGCGGGCGTGCTCCAGGTCGGGACGTCCTTGCGCGCGGTGCGCCAGATCTCGCGCCCGTCGTTCGCATCGAACGCGGCGACGAAGCCGCCACCTTGAACGTCGCACTGGACGATGACGCGGCCGTCGTCGATGACCGGAGAGCTTCCAAAGCCCCATTGGGCCTCGGGCACCTCGAAGTAACCGGAATCGAGTACGCCGAGGTCACGCTTCCAAAGCAGCTTGCCGTTGAGGTCGTAGGCGTACAACCCTTCCGAGCCAAAGAACGCGATTACCCGCTTTCCGTCGGTCGCCGGCGTCGAGTTGGCGTGCGACGCCTTGGTGTGCCGTGCGATTTTCGGCACGCCGGAATGGGCCGTACGCTCCCACAGGAGTTCGCCCGTTCGACGATCGAACGCGAGAACGCGCCATTCGTGTGGAGAGTCGTCGGCGACCGAATCGATGTCGCCGTAGAGCCCGACCTTCAATCGGTCCTCGCCCTTGCCGCGCACCGCCGTCGTGACGAAGACGCGGTCGCCGTGGACGATCGGGCTGGAATGGCCGAGCCCCGGAACGGGGGTGCGCCAGAGAACGTTCTGCCGTTTAGGCACATCGAAGCCTGTCGGCGGCATGGCGCCGATTCCGGTCCCTGCTGCGTTTCGACCGCGGAACGATGGCCAACTGGCCTCGCCGGCCACGGCGATCGTCGATAGTCCGATCAATAACACGCTGGCGATCACTCGCTTCATGGGCACCTCGGTTCACTTGATGACGGCGTTTCGAAGCATACAAGACGACCCATGGGTCCTGGCGGTTGCCACGGCAGGGGTGGCCCCCGATACTTGGGGCATGCCCCGACTTTGCCGGTTCGTCTGGATCCTCGCCCTTCTTGGCACAGCACTCGCCCACTCGTCGGGCTCTCCGCCCGCCTGCTGGCCTTCCTCGCCGGGGAGCGATCCGCGGCTGTGCCCGCCCCGCGATCCCCTCTATCCCCGGCACTGGGACTACCTGAGCTCGTTCCCCGAGGGTCTCGATCTCGAGCGCCTGCATCCAGCCGAGCGCGCGCTAGGCGCCAGCGGTTTTTCGCTCGATCGAGCGTGGCAGCGCACGATCGGACGGCCCGACGTCGTCATTGCCGTTCTCGACAGCGGAATTCGTTGGGGGGCGGCCGATCTGGTCGACAAGCTGTGGGTCAACGTCGGAGAGCTTCCTCCGCCGTTCGGTGCGGCGGCGCACGACGCGAACCGCGATGGCATCGTGACGGCACGGGACTGGAGCGACGACCCGCGGGTCGGTGATCGGAACGGCAATGGTCGGCTCGACCCGCAGGACCTGATTCGTGCGTTCTCCGACGGCAAGGACGGAGACGGGAATGGTTGGGTCGATGACATCTGCGGTTGGGATTTTTTTCACGATAATGCGGGCGACAATGATCCGCACGATGAGACCGACTTCGGTCACGGTACCGGAATCGCGTCGACCGCCGCGGCCATCACGAACAACAACGACGGCGACGTCGGAGTCTGTCCGCGCTGTCGCGTCTTGCCCGTGCGGGTCGGCGACAGCTTCGTCGTCGATGCCAATCGGTTCGCGCGCGGACTCGTGTTTGCCGCGCGCTCGGGCGCCGCGGTGGTGGCCTCGGCCCTCGGGAGCTACAACAACACCCCCGCCGCGCGTGCCGCCGTAAGGTTCGCGTATGAGCACGGGACGGTTCTTGCGGCGTCGGCGGCTGATGAGTTTTCCTACCATCACAACTACCCGAGTCTCTATCCCGAGGCGATCTACGTCAACGCGATTCGCTACAATCACCTCAACGATCCTGAGAAGGCGTCGAGCTACTGGGGTTTGAGCCCGTGCACGAACTTTGGCGCACGCGTGTCATTGAGCGTGCCTGCGGGCTCGTGCTCTTCAGGCGCGACCGCGCGCCTTGCTGGAGCGGTCGGACTGATAGTTTCGGCCGCACGCGACGCCGGGATCGCCGATCTGCATCCCGGCGAATCGTTTCAGTTGCTCCGTTCGACCACCGACGATCTCGACGACTCCTCGCCGAACTGGGGTGCCACCCGGTTCCCGGCGCGCGCGGGATTCGATACGACGACCGGCTACGGTCGGTTGAACGTCGATCGGGCCGTGGCCGCGGCGGCGGCGGGCCGAATTCCGCCGAGGGTCGATCTTGACGCGCCGGATTGGTTTTCGATCGTCTCGCCGGCGCAGACTCGAACGGTTCCGGTCGATCTGCGGATCGCGCTCACGCGGGCCGTCCGCGCGACTTGGAGGATCGAGTACGCGCTCGGCGTCGAGCCCGGAACGGCCGCCTGGATCCTCGTCGGGTCAGGGGAGATCGTCGCTCCGGGCGGGACGGCCACGACGGTGCTCGATTTTTCCAAGGTTCCGCGCCCGCGATGGGATCCGCCGCGTCGTCGCGAGGAACGGGACCGATACTCGGTAACGCTGCGCGGCATCGTCATCGACGATCGGGGTATAACGGCCGAAGCGCGCAGGAGCTTTTTCGTCCTCGACGACCCGGGATGGGTCTCTGGCTTTCCCGTGCATCTCGGTAGCTCGGGAGAGGCCGGGCCCACACTCGCCGATCTAGACGGGGACGGCCGCGCGGAGATCGTCGTTCCAACCGCGGATGGACTGCTGAGGCTCTACGACTGGGATGGGGGCCGCATCGTCGAGCGTCGGATCGCGCTCGATCCCATCGCGCCGCTCGACAGCGCGAAGCGACCGTCGTTGACCACGGAGCCCCTGCGGGAGACGGTGATCCGTCGTGCGGCGGTGGGCGATCTGGAAGCCGATGGTCGCGTCGAAATCGTCGTCGTCTCGCGCGAAGGCCGGGTCCACGTCTTCGACTCGGCCGGGGGGCGGCGCCGCGGGTTTCCGGTCCGCACCGACCCGAAACTCGGAGGACCCGCTTCGAAGGACCAGGTGATCGAAAGCGGGATCCTCTCGGCGCCGGTACTCGCCAACCTCGACGGTCGGCCGGGCGACGA
>JANNRU010000148.1:0-3934 GCA_031401755.1 Acidobacteriota bacterium
ACCTGCCAGGGATGGAGGGTGGTGGCCACGGGGGGATTCTACGGTGGATCGCCGACTCCACGGAAGATTCAAATTCACCAAGATTTCCAGTAGACTCGGGGCCGTGCGACCGTCGTTCGAGTACTTGGACGCCACGGGCGGCTCGACTTGAAGACGCGAACATGAAGGACGCCCTTGCCATCAATGGAACTCCCTGGCTAGTCTTAGTGTCGCCTCACGGATTGGTCGTGTACGAGTTTCGCGGATTCGGTAACCCGATCTGGGAGTCGGAGGTCGCAGCAATTGTACGAGATCATGGCACTGCCCTTGAGCGACGCCGAAAATGACGACGGGGGTACTCGCGCTCGTGTTCGGGGTCATTTCGATTGGATCGGCGGATACACTCGAGTCGGCCTCTTCTAATGCTCGAACCTGCGCTGGTAATCAAAGAATGGTGCACGTGGTCGATAGCCATTCCGGGCGACCGATTTCGAACGCATCACTGCGAAGCGGACCAAGTCTCCTCGTCCATTCCGACGCCATGGGGCGTTGCTGCATCGAACAGGCTGCTGTTGACGCCGAGATAGAGGTATCTCACCCTCGCTACTTCAGTAGTCGCGTTCGGATAGGGGGCTCGCCAACGGTGGACCCGTTGAAGGTGATGCTCGCGCAGATCGCACGGGTCGAGGTCCGAGTCCGGAACGGCAGCTCTTCTGTGCCGGCAGCGGCGCTGCTCTGGCGAGCTGGGGCGGGGCCCGCGGTTGAGAGCAGTGCGGACGAATCGGGCCGTTGGAGGTCGGCGGTCGAACGGCCGGGCCTCCCATTCGTAGTTGCTGCAAAGGCGCGGGGCTATCCGGCTAGGTGCGCAGTCATTCGCGAGCTCGATCTCGACAACTCGATCGAGATCGGTCTCGACGCCGCAGCGGTTATCAAGATTCGGGTGCTGACCGAGCAGGGCGAGCCCCTGAAAGACGGAGCGATCGCGTGGCTGGCGGACAGATCAAGCGATCGATGCCCCGACGGCTTTCCGCCGCGCGAATGGGACTCACCCTCAGTTCGTCTCGAAGCGGATTCTGCTTGGACGGTGACGGGAATCCCGTCCGGGACGGGAGTCCTTCGCGTTTCCGCACCTGGATATCGCTCTCGAGAAACGACCCCCGTCGCTGTGATTGCTGGGACGACGCGGATCCTCCCTGACCTCGAACTGGCCACGTCCGAGGAGGTCAGGGGTGTGGTCTTGACACATGCCGACCGACCAGCGCCGGGCGTTCTCGTCGCGGTCTTCGACCGTTGGGGCGATCGAGAACTCGATCGGTCGCGGACCGATGAGTCGGGGCGATTCAATCTCGACCTCGAAACGACGGAGACCATTTCGATTCGTGCGGGTGCACCACCGGGCCCCTCAACCCGCTTGGATCAGGTGACTCTGAACGGGGAGGAGATTCGCATCCGATTGCCCAAGGGTGCGTCGATTCGAGGTCACGTTCGGGATTCAGAGGGCTCGCCCCTGCCGGGCGTCCTCGTGGAGGCGACGCCTCCGAATGACGGGTCGCGACTCAACGACGGTTCGGTGCGGGTGATCACGGATGAACGGGGAGCCTTCCGCTTGGATGGGCTTGGCGACGGAAATTGGAAGGTCGAGTGCCGGAAGAACGGACTTGCGAACTACGTGGAAAGATCGCTCCGGCTTAGTGCAGGAATGGAGAAGGTTCTGCAGATCGCGATGCAGAGCGGGCGTCGAGTCGAGGGTCGGGTTCTTGTGCGTGACGATCGAACTTCGGTTGCCGGGGTCGAAGTTCGTGCGGGCCACGATTCCGAGGATGTTGATTCAGTGCTGACCGACGAATCAGGCAGATTCTCAATCGTGGTTTCATGCACGGGGCGCTGTCTGCTGATTGCCGAATCCCCCGATGGCTGGATGGGTCGCGGGTTTGTCGAGGCGGACGAAGAAACGATCGAGTTGTTGGTCGATGCTGCCGGGGCAATCGAGGGCCAAGCCATGGATGCGGAAGGAGTGCCTCTGTCGGGCCATCGCGTCGAGATTGAGCCCCATGGGCTTCGCAGCGAAACCGATCCCCAGGGACGGTTCGAGTTCGATCTCGTTCCCCCCGGGCGCGTGAGGCTCGTACTGTGGCGACAGCTCGTCGGCGATCGAGTCATCGCCGACGGCCGGGATCTGGAGGTCGGGCCGGGCGAGAGGCTCGAGGTCGTTCTGGAGCCCGGCGTGTCCGTCGAGGGCGATGTTTCTTACAACGGCCGGTCAGTTGGCGGTGCGGTCGTCACCTTCACCCGCATGCCCAGGGGCCGGCCTTCGGGGAATCCGGGAGAAACGGTCGCAACTACTGAAACGTCTGCGGATGGACACTTCACGATTCCGAACCTGCGCGCAGGAACGTATACGGCCTCGGCCCGGTTTCGAGGGGTTCAATTGTTGCGAGCGGTAACGGTCGACCCAAATCGCTCCAACGGATTTCGACTGGCGATCGCTGGTCGAGTGGTTCGAGGCAGCGTGGTCGAGGATGCGACCAACGCTCCCGTGCGTGGAGCCAAGGTGGTGGTATTCGATGCGGCTCGGTCCTCCGGCCCCGTTGGCTCATCTTGGGTACCGTCGCTGAGCGACCCTATCGCAACCACGCAAGTCTCTGACCGCTCGATCATCGCCGTCACGGACTCGCTCGGCGAGTTCGAGACCACGCTCCCAATCGGCGCCATCCGGATTGAAGCGGGCGCCGACGGGTTCGAGATTTCGGGCATGGACTTGCAGGTCGAGGATCGGGGCGTCGACCCTGCGCTGTCGTTCCGATTGCGCCGTCAGCGAATTGCCAGGGGAGTCGTTCGGGACGGGTTCGGTCGCCCGATCGCGGGGGCAGTCGTGGGCGGTGTCTGTATCGCGACTCACCACACCGAACTATCGACGACGGATCATGAGGGATTCTTCGAGTTGGACAACCTCGATGATGGACAATGTGAGGTGATCGCGCGATCTTCAGAGAGAATGATGGGCCGGTCTACGGTTCCGATGGACCTTGGGAATGAGCCGCAACTCGTCGACGTGGTTCTTCAACCCGCGGCGACCATCCGGGTCAAGCTGATGGATCAACGATCACCTTCGCTGTTGACGGTCAATGGGGTCGATGTGGGTCGAGCCCTCGACTCGCAAGTTCTTTCACCATTGCGGCCCGCCCTGTCCCAAGGGAGTGACGGAACCCGGTTTCTGGTCTGGCCGAGTGTTCCGCCGGGGCACTATGCATTGGCTGCGGGAGACGCTTCCCCGGTGCCGTTCGTCGCGGCGCCAGGCGAGCAGGTCGATCTCGATTCGCTCCAGCGCTGATGTCGGCTCGCCTCGCTGCCTCGAGAATTGTCTGGCGACGGCCGGTCGAAGAATCAAATCTTGATGGCGCGGACCCACGTGATTGGCGGCGTGGAACCTGGCTGTCCTCCCATGCGCCCTCGTCTTGCACGGTGAAGCGCGCAGGCGTGGTCGGGTAGAGCGATGGCGCGCTTACCGGTAGGTGGAGGGTTACCAATCCCGCCCTTTCGGTTGCGTCACAGAACTGGTATCGGTAGGAAATCAAGTACGAACGCACCGTCGTCTTAGGCGTAGTCGCGTCTTGGGGGTCCATCGTGGTATTCGACCGGAATGACGATTCGTGGGTATTGCGATATTTTAAAAGCATGAACATTCGCCGCTCGCGACAACGCATTGTGACCACGGAATCTGCGCCTTTGGGTGTTTCGGTCTTTCTGGCCGGGCTGACTGCTCTTCTGCTGTTGGTAACTGGAACGCTTACGGTTTTTGCTTCGACTGAAAATAATGGGTCTTCAGGAAGTCGTGTGGGTGAGTTTAAGGGGTGAAGCACTCGCGAGTCCATGATTTGCGGGCATATTGGGGTTTTCGAGAGTGCTTGAATCTGCGACCATGTTTGCATGGCAACATCGACGAAGCGAAGGCGGC
>JANNRU010000149.1:0-6332 GCA_031401755.1 Acidobacteriota bacterium
GAGTCCGGCCCCGCCGCGCACGACGAACGAACGTCCGGCCCACGGCGTGAAGGTGAAGCCGACGCGCGGCGCCAAGTTGTCTTCGTCACGCCCCGCTCCACCATTCGGGATCGTCGATTCGACCCTGGCCGTCGTCGGCAAAGTGTAGGTACTGAGGTCGTAGCGCAGTCCGTAGTCGAAAATCCAACGCGCGCCGACCTCCCAGCGGTCCTGCGCAAACAGCGCGACCGCGGTATTCTCCAAGGTCGTTCGCGGATCGCCGTCGACGAGTTGAAAGAACAGCGGATAACTGAAGATGTTGGCCGGCTCGTCAGGAATCAAGTTGCCGTTCGCGTCGCCTTCGCACGGCACGGTCCCGTCCGGAGCGTGATCGAGCGCGTCGAGCGCCGAGACATCTTCGCAGTCGCCCAACGTGAACGGTATGTCGTAGTCGTAGATGAAATTACCGTTCGGGTTGAATCGCACGTCGAGTTCGGTCCGCGACCAGGTCGCGTCGAAGCCAAACTTCATGGTGTGCGCTCCGCGGACCCAAGTCAGGTTCTGCACCGCCGCGACCCGCGTCTCGTCACGGCTCTGACGGTTCAAGACGTTGCCGCCTAAAATTCCAGACGGACGTGTCACCCCGGTGCTGTCGGAGTTCGCGCGCTGGTCGAACTCCGACATGCCGAACAGGAACCGCGTTTCGCTGAGCAGCGAAGGCGAAAGTACGGCCGTCAACGTGGTCGCCAGTTGCACATCGCGCTCGTCGATCGAGAAGCCGGATTCGGGCGTGAAGACGCCCCCCACGTTGACACCCCGGGAGCTCCGATCGTCGAGAGACAACCGCGTCATCAGCGTCACCGTGGGGGCGAGGTTGAAGTCGGACCGGAAGAACAGGTTGTCGTTATCACTGGGCGCCCGATATCGTCCACCCGTCTCCGCAAGTGCCCCAATCTGCGCCGCGGTCGCGCCGGTGTACGGAATCAACGCGTTTTCGCGCTGGTGTTCCACCGCCACGAAGTAGAAGGCCCGGTCCTCGATGAACGGGCCGCCGAAATTGAACCCGGTCGCGAAATTCCCGCTGCTCTCGTGAGTGCTCCCGGTCGCGGGGACCGAGTCGGCGAAATCGCCCGAAGAGTTCCAGCGCGGCGAGGCCCCCTGGGCAAATGCGCTCCATTCTCGTTCGTTGGTCCCTTGACGGGTGGCGATGTTCAATACCCCACCGGATGCGCGCCCGAATTCGGGCGCGAAACTGTGGGTCATCAGCACGAACTCGCGGATCACCTGCTGGGAGAAGTGGCCATTGAGCGTCGTCCCGCTGACCTGATCGTTGTTGTCCAATCCGTCGACCAGGAACGAGTTCGATCGCCCGCTTTGACCGTTGAGCGTAAAGACCGAGCCCCGCTCGCCGTAGAAATTACCGGGGGCCGCTTGCTGGACCGGTGCCTGCAAACGGGCGAGGTCGGTCAACACCCGTCCGGCGATCGGCAGAGATTCGGCGTCGCTACCGGAGACGCGCAATATCCCGCCCGTGCGTCGACGATCGACGAGCGGTGCGGCGGCGCTGACCTTGATCGATTCTTCCTGGACCTCGAAGACGGTGAAATTTACCGTTGCCTCGTCCTGGAGCGCCAAGGCCACGGCGACCGGAACGCCTGCGCGTCCGCCGGGGGCGCGGGATGAAAGCGACCAGCGTCCGGGTTGGAGCAACTCGAGCCGATACCGCCCCTTCGCATCGGTGACCGCTTGCCGGCGGGCGCCGGTGGACTCGAAGAACGCATCGACCACCGCGCCGGCAACGACCGCGCCATCGGTGCCGCTGACGACCCCGCGGATCGCCGCCGAAGTGCTCTGCGAGTGCGCCGCAAGAGTCGCCCCGCAAAGAACGAGGGCCAGCGCGAAGCAGTACCGAACGCGGCTCAAAACGCGATCGGTCATTGGCCGTAATGGCCCCACGGTCCGGTCCCCGCAGAACTGTGCGAGATGACGAGATAATAGGTGAACGGCGAATCGAAGGTCGCGCAGTTCGTGTTCCCCGTGTCCGACACGACGACCGAGAAATTCGCCGCGGCGCTGGGATTGTTCGCCCCCAGGATCCGGTAACCCTGTGCGCAGATGTCGGTGACCTGAGTCCAGCAGAACTCGGAGCCGCTGCCGACGCGACGCCCTACCATCGTCTTTGGCACTTCCTCGGTCGGAATGCAGGCAGCCGTCATTGCTTGCACCTCCGCCGGAATCGGGTTGGGATTGGCTCCGACTTGAATCGGGTAAACGAGGCTCTCGTAGGTCGTGGTCACGTCGGTCGCCGGGTCCGTGTAGTCCGAGATCGCGGTCACGGTCAGGAAATAGGAGGTCGACGGCGCGAGGCCAGTCAGCGTGGCCGCCGTCCCGACGATCGAGATCTGGCCCGGGTGGTTGACCGAGCTGAACGCATAGGGCGAGTCTGCGCCCGAGTCGGTGTCCCAGTAGACGCGGTAGCCGATGATCCGGTGCGTATCCAGGCCAGGATCCCAAGTGATTGACAACGAATTCGTCGTGGCCCCGGTGACCGAAATCGTCCGCGGAGGGAACAGGCCGAACTTGAAGTCGGTTTCGGCGAGGACTGTGTAGTCCTGCGTGCTCGACGCGTTCTGCACCGATTGAAGCCTCGTGATCGTTCCGAGGAGCGGTGCTTGCCAGAGGTAGTTCACGGTACGGACCGAGGCCAAGTTGAACAGACAGGAACTTCCGCCGTAGGTACAGAATTCGGCCACGCTGCGGATCACGAGCACCTCGAAGGTGTGGCCGGAGGGCAGCGTGACCACGCCCTCATTGACGACCGAGGATCCCTGGGTGCCGCTGTAGCTCATGCAGGCCTTGATCCAGAACGGACAGAAAGTCGAGCAGCTGTTCGGGCAAACGTGGTTGAAGATGTTGTTCTCGCACTGGAACGGGGTGTGACTCCAAGAGTCCCCGAGATCCATGTACCAATCCGAGCCGTCGGGGTTCGAGAATCGGAACAGTGGGACTTCGGTTCGCCCGCCCCCGCTGTAGCAAATGCGACTCTCTCCGCTCCCCAAAGAGCCGTTGACGCCCTCATTCCGCGCCACCGCGCGCATCCAAATCGTCACGTCGCCTGCACGTTGCTCGGCCTCGGTCACGTTGAGCGTGCTGCGGCGGGTCGGCGGGTCGGCTTCGAAGCTCAGGTCCTCCCGACCGAGGGTCACGCCGGGCAAACTGAACCCGCATTGGTTCCAATTGCAAGTCTCCGCCGCGTTGACCGGTGTCGTCGTCGTGCCCCACTCGGGCATCCCCGGGAAGTTCGTCGGGTTGTTACCCGAAAAATCCCAAGCGTGGACCTGGCATGCGCCGCTCGTCGGATGAGGCGAGCAGGCCAGATCCCAAATCGTCGATTGCGGTCCCGGCGCGACGGAGTCGACCGTGATCGTGCTGGATTGGGTCAGGTTGCGATTCCACCCGTAGTTCACGGAGGAAAAAAACGGCGCCACGACCTGATCGGAATAGACCCGTAGTCCGGTGACTCCCAATTCGACGCTCTCGACGATCGCGATCTCGTCGATTTCGAGGCGCCCCGATCCGCCCGTCGCCCGCGTGCCCCAGACTTCCGCCACCACACCTGCGCGCGGGTCGATCCAACGGTAGCCGTCGCGCGCAGTCGCGCCGGGACCGGCGCCGATCCGATCGATGCGGACTTGCTGCAGAATCGCCTGACGCGGCCCGGCCGGCAGGTGGACCCAACCCAGACCGGCGCGTCTAGTGGAAACCTCGATATCGTTGTTCTCACCCGAACCGAATGTTTCCCGCAGTCGGCTTCGGTGCGTTCGGAGCGCATCGAGCAATTCAGGCGCACGGTCCGGCATCCACCAGCGTTCGACCGCGTCCCCTTCGAGTGGGTCGGTTAGAACCACGGTCTGCGCCGACAACGCACCATCGGGGCTGGTGTCGACCCGCGTGCCGTGGCCGCGAACGAGTTCGGTCTCGCGGATCCAGACCTTGTCGCTCAGCGTCAAGCGGGTGAGGTCCCAGCGCGTCCTCCCCTCCGGCTCGCGGAGATCCTCCGGGAGATCGGCGGCGGGATCGGCGGACCGCCAACGCACGATGCGCTGCGAGTCCGCCGCGCTGGCCGTGAGGCACCCAATGATCCCGACCCCGATCCACAAGGCCCGAAATACTGCTGTCTTCATCATCATCTACTCCACGAAGCCAAACGACTGAGGCCCCTTATGTAACTGACCGCGGCCGTCGATGGCAAGGCCTTCGGCGAATCTTACGAAGGGACGGGGCCCAAACTCAGGAGTCGTGAGCGGGCCTCATCGACCCATTCCCCCGCCTCCGGCGTGCCCCGTCGGCCAGCCTCGGCGGCCCTCTCGAGTGCCGTCCGGTAGGCGGCCTCCGCCGCGCGCCGGTCGCGATGAGCCTCGTGGGCCTCTCCCAAAGCGAGCCAGTTCGGCGCCCAGCCCGGGGCGATCTCGGTCGCTCTCGTCGCCAGTTCGAGGGCTCGTTCGGGATCCCCAGGCCCGGTCGGCCAGCCAGGAGCCCGGAGCAGAACCAGGCTGAGCACCCGATGAGGTCCCGCTTCGTCGAGATCAGGACGCCCGGCCGCGGCCTCCTCGAGCAGCGCGACCATGCGCGGCAGCGCGTCGAGCGCCGTGGCGCGGCGCTCGCGGGCCTGGACTCCGAGGGCGACGCCCAGCCAGTAGGCGCATTCAGCCGCGAGCGGCACCCGCTCGCGACAGATTTGGCCCACTCGAACGGCCGCGCTCGCGGCGTCCCTGCGCGAGGGCGCGGTCGGCTCGTGGCCGGCGAGCCAAACCATGGCCCGGGTCGCCACGATCGACCCCTCGATTCGTCGGCCACCCTCGGCAACCAAGCCGAGCCCAACCTCCGCTGAGCGGCGCACGGAGTCGAGGGTCCGTTCGGTCCAAGCCTCATCGGCCTCGGAGAGCGCAGCCGCGACCGCTCCGGCGTCGACCACGACGCCTCTGGGTTCGATTTGCGGTAGCGGATGGAGCGACGACGCGCAGCCCGCCCAGACCCCGCCGAGCAACAGCGTCGCCCACCCTCGGCGCTTGATCACGGACATGGAAATCGGTTCCGCCGCCGCGGCGCTATCCGCGCCCGGGGCGTTCGCCCCAGGCCGGAGCCCCGATGGCCCGCGCGATGGCCGCTGCCCCGGCTGTCATCACCGGTCGACCGTGGGATACGAGCACCGTATCAATCGGAAGTCCAGCGAGGCGGCCGACGGAACCGCGGAACTGCCGGCGGTAGGCGTCAAGCCCGGCCTCGCTTTTCGAGGCCCAACTGATCGGTGCGACGGAGAGGCGGCCGTCGTCGCCACCGATCAGCGCATCCGCGATCACCAGCGTTCGCTCCCGCGCCAGGTGCAGCGCAACCTCGCCGGCCTCGAGCCCATCGATGGAAAGCACGCGAATGTCGCCCGGCAACCGCTCGCCGTCGACGAAAGGAACGATCCGCGGGTCGGCCAATCGATCTCTCGACTCCGGATGCGCGCGCACGTTGAGGTCGACCCCTTGAAGCTCGAAGCGATCCCTGATCGCGCGATAACTTCGGCCGTGAAACGGGTTGGCCAGGTAGATCTCGAGCGGCCCACCGTGGCGCTCGAGGTCGTGATCGAGGGCCCGCAAAAATCGCTCGCGCTCCGGGGTCGCCCCCGGAACGAGTGGATCGATCAAGACAACCGCCTCCGGGGACTCGATGTAGACGCACCCGACGTCGGGACCCCAGGCGTCGGGACGATGATGCGCGGGAGTCCACTCCGGATGCCTCGCGGTCCAGCGCCACATCTCGTTGCTGAGCCTTGCGAGTTCCATCCTCGGGATTCCTCTCGCGGCCGCGAACGGGCGGATTATACCCCGGGCGCAAGGACAGTGTACGCCCTCGGCGGGCGGGGTCTCGAACGTTAAACTCCAGCGGGATCCGGGTCGTCGGCAGACGTTGTCCCGATCGGGTCGCGTCCGCCCGCATGCCGAACACGGCGCCCGGATACCAGCGGAAGGTCGAAACTCATTGTACAATCGCGCCGTATTTCTACCTCACTGAATTGCACGGAGGAATCTGCATGCGGTCGCATAGTTCCGGCTCGTTTGGTCGAGGCACCGCGCTCGTCGTCGGCGCCTTGATCTGCCTCTCCCTGTCCGCCGGAGCCGCCGCCGCGGCCGAGTTGCCGGACGCCGAGCGCGAAGCCCTCTACGCTCCGGTCAAGAAATGGATGGAGAGTCTCAAAGATTCGAAGAACAGCGCGGGTGTAGGGAACAAGCGCGGCACCTACTCAAAGAACCCGAAGAAGCTGGATGCGTCGACCTACGAGATCTCCGTCCACGTCGACACAGCCG